>CAYZSD010000031.1:0-26842 GCA_964481075.1 uncultured Rikenellaceae bacterium
CTCAATGAATGTTCAAGCGAACCACTACTCATATTAATGGTTCCTGTTCCCGATAGATTTCCCGTAAGGGAAACAGTCTTGGTGGTTGTGTTGGCAAAATCCATAATTCCATCCACTGTTGTCTGTCCCGAGACGGACAGATCGGTTACGGTTGTGCCAAGGCTAAGCGTTCCCGCTGCCACGGAAAGATTTCCCGTCACGCTCACCGATGCTGTACCAGCATCAATTGTTTTGGTTCCTCCGGTTGCAATGGTTAGGTTGCCGTAGGTTGGGATTCCCGAGATGGTTTGTGAAGAGCTGTTCTGATAGATTATTGTGCTGCTAGCGTTAAGTGAGAAATTTGTGAAAAGCGTCGGGAAAAGAACATCCGTTGCATCACCAGCATTTCCAAGCAGAAGGGTTGTACCCGAAGCCATGCTATACGTTCCCGTAGCATTGCCTGTAATCTGGTAGGTATCGGTGTAAAGGGTTGCTGTTCCCGAGATCGAAAGATTATTATCAATTGTTATTCCCTCAAGAAGTGTTTTGGTATCTGTGCCGCTAATAGTTAGATTTCTGTAGGTCAATGGCATCACGTTTTGTGCAGTACCAGAATAGACAACCGTTTGGCTGTTTGCACCTTGGGTCAGATCTCCTCCTGTTGAGTAGCTAACATCGCCCTTTAGGTCGAGGGTGTGACCAGCGTTCCCGCTCATGTCAACCGTTCCATCAGCCAGTAGGCTGAATGGGCCGTTTACGGTTACAGCACTTGCGCTTGAGCCTAAATCGAGGATTCCAGTGGTAACCCGCAGCTCAACTGTTGAAACGAAAGACGCATTAACGGGAAGTGTTAGCTTCTTAGTGGCATTCTTATTTGCATTGAAAATCAAAGGATTTTCTCCCGTACTATTGATTGCTCCACCAAGAACAGCAGTAATATCAGTATCTTCAGTAAATCGTAATTCACAACCCGAAGCCGTTCCCGATTTCGTGATTGTTCCACCACTTTGGGTGAAAGTACCCGAAATGTTTAAAATTCCATTATTTGCGCTACTGGAAAGGTCAAGGATTCCTGCATCCTGCATAAAGTTGGTAATATTCCAAGTTGTTGCAAAACTATCTGTAAGCCTTAGTATTTCGTCATTTGTGCTTTGAATCCTGAAAGTTCCATTTATCGCGATTGGAGCAGCATTAATGGTTACGGCAGCCGATTGAGCAGCGGAGTTCCAAGTAAGATTCCCAAAGGTCTGACTAATTCCTGATGGAGAGCTTGTTGAAATGCCTGTAATGTTTACATTAGAACCAATATCCCAGCTGGCTGTAGGAATTGTCCCCCCGTTATGGTCATGCTGATAGCTTGAATTTACATCAAACAATAGATTAGCACCAGTTGATGTTATAATTCCACCTTTGTTTATAACTGTTCCAGTAACTGTTGAGATGCTATTAGTAGCATCGAAGGTGTTATTATTCCCTGTATTGCTATTTATGGTAAGAGTTCCTGCAATGGAAACGGTTTGGGTTGCAGGGCTAAAGGCTAGTATAATCTGATTTGCCCCTGTGCTACTTAATTGTAGCGTTGTTCCGCTTTCGATCAAAAGATTTGTACCGCTTTCGCTTCCAATAGTAAGCGTTTGATTTCCTGTTGATAATAGGCTGAGATTTGTATTTGTTGATACAATCAATCTACCAATAGTTTGTGTTGGAACATTGGTTGCAGTTGTTGTTCCATTGCTGTCAAAAACCAAAATATCATTGGGTTGAGGCGATATGCGGGCGGGAGTCCAGTTGGAGGCTACCTGCCAATCACCAGAAGCATCTGTTGGAATCCAGTTGTACGTTGCAAGGTTTACTCTTCCTGTAAAAGAAGTGTTGTTAATCGGGGCATTGGTTTCTGTTAAACCAACTGCCTGAATAGATGTGCCTGACGGCCAGGTTGATGTATATTGGGTCCAGTTGGATGCATCCCAACGGTTTACCCGAAGGTTTCCGTTGGTGCCAACCAAATCGGCTGGAACAACAGCCGAATGATTAAGCAGTATTGAATAGGTATATGTCCCAGCCTGATTATCGGTAAACGACCAATAGCGTGTGATATAATCGGCAGGTGTGCCATTGTTTGGATGAACTGCATCAGTTACTTTAACGCCAATGGTTCTTTGGATGCTGTTTGCACTATAGTTTAGGCTAACTGGTGAATAATCGTGCGAATCGGTGATATCCCCAACAGGAAAAATGAAGGCAGCAGATGCTCCAGTCGGGAAAACCTTTTTTAGCTGACCCGCCCCATTTGTAACAACCATGGCTGTTGCGCTTCCGCCTGAAATGGTTGCTCCGCTTGCTAGGGTCAGGTCAAAGCCATCAAGTTGAATTAGGCCCGATGTGAGGGTTAAAGCATCATTTACGGTAATATTTCCTTGTAAAGTTTTTGCATCACCTCCCGAAAAAGTAAGAATCTGGTAGTTAGGACTTCCAAAAACATTCTGAGCACCAATTTTATTGTATTCAACTTTGCTACCAGAAGACGATGTTGTGTTTAAGACGTTTAGGGTATTACTCTCTCCAACTAGATTTAATACATGCGCTAACCCTGCTCCAACCATATCAATAGTGCTGCTTCCATCTCCGGCAAGATTACCATTTACTGTTAAGGTTTGGGCAAGGCCAGCATCATATTTCAGGGTTGTGCTGGTAATGGTTAAATCTCCATTAACCGTATGGCTTCCTGTTGCTAATGTTTTTATGCTGTTTGACAAGGAAAGATTATAGTAATCAAATAATGCGATTGTTTGGGCATCACCCCCATTATATATAACATTATTGCCAATGGCTGTTGCGGTTAATACGCCGAACGAGTTGAATAAAGTGGTTGCATTGCTGTATGTTAGCGTTGAATTTGAATCGTTTAGCCATGTTGAATTCCCGTTTGTACCATCTAATACCCCTGCAATCGCAACCGCCCTATTATTGGTAATAACTACATCACTATCAATGGTTAAACTTCCATTAAAAGTTAGGCTTCCAGCTCCGACACCAGTATCAGAGTTCTGAATTATTATATTAGTATTTACAGCAACAGGATCAGCAAAAGTGATGTTTCCTGTGGTATTTCCAATATTTATTTCTTGAACATTTGTTGAGAATGTGGCCGCTCCAAATGATATTGTACCTGAGCTATTTTGTGTGATACCATTCCGAATCTCAATATTTGCTGCTGTAGTAACACTTGTGCTTAACCATGAACCTGTTCCGTTAACTGTTATCAACCCAACAAAGATATTTGTTCCGGTATTACTACCATCGGCAAAGGTTCCATCCACTATGGTTTCACCAGTTACTGTTAGTGTTGCAGTATTGACATCGAGCGAGGCTCCGCTGGAAATGGTTAAATCACTATTTATAGTGTGGGTACCCACACTCAATGTTTTTGTTCCAGTTCCAGATATTGTAAGGTTTGTATAGTTTGCACTTGCAAATATCGATTGCGCACCACTTCTGTTATAGTTTACTGTACTTGTCGATGATGAGGTAAGTGTACTAATAGCGTTGGTTGCACCTCCAAGATTAAGTGTATGAGCATGACCTCCAGAACTCATATTTATTGTCCCATCTCCTGAGAGATTTCCACCTACAGTTACAGTTTGAGCATCGCTTGCCCTGAAAGCCAAAGTCGAGCCTGTTACCTCAAGCGTTCCGTTAATGTTCAATGGACTGGCATCGCTAAGAGTCTTTGTTCCACTATTGGAAAGGATTAGGTTGTTGTATGAGTTCCCTCCCGAAACAACACGTACTGCCTGATCTGTTCCATTGTAATTGAAAGTTCCGGTTCCAGACGTGAAAGTTCCGGTTGAAGTATTATCTCCAGCAAGGTTAAGCACGTGGGCTGCTGCCCCACTCATATCAATAGCACCGCCTCCGCTAAGGTTTCCTGAAACGGTAAGTGTTCTGTTGGTCGTGCCAAAATCTATGGATGAATTAACAATTAGATTATTGTTCACATTTGTTGTGCCTGTCAGGGTTTTGATATCTGTTCCATCTAAAGTTAAGTTTCTATAGGATATTGGCATAATGTCCTGATTAGCACCCGAATAAATTACCGTTTGGTTGTTTGATCCAGGGGTAAGAATCCCGCCACTTGCGTAGGAAACATCACCTTTCAGGTCGAGCGTGTTGCTGGCATTTCCGCTCATATCAACAGTTCCAGTAGCCAGCAGGTTGAAAGGCCCGTTTACGGTTACCGTGCTTGCGATTGCCCCAAGATCCAAGATTCCAGATGTAACCCGGAGCTCCACTGTTGAAGCAAAATTCTGATTTTGTGGAAGAGTCACTTTCTTGCCTACATCCTTATTTGCATTGAATATCAAAGGATTTGTGCCTGTGCTATTAATTGTACCTGATAAAGTTGGGGTAACATCGGCTGCATCAACAAAGCGTATCTCATTGTTGGCGTTATCGCCCGATTTGGTGATGGTTGTTCCTCCGCTCTGGCTGAAAGTTCCTTTAATTATAAGTATTCCAGAATTTACATTCTGGTTCGATAGTTCAAGGGTTCCATTCTCTAACGAGAAGTTATTGGTTGTAAGAGTTTGATTAGTTCCGCTTCCAGTAATTCGTACAATATTTCCATCGCTGTTCTGTATTCTAAATGTTCCATTTATTATTGGGCTAGCATTTAAGCTAACTGCATCAGTTTGTCCTATGCTGTTCCACGTAAGATTTCCAAAGGTTTGGTCAAGACCAGCGGGAGCAATTGTTTCTACTCCAGTGATATTTGTATTTGAAGCAACATTCCAACTTGCAGTTGGTATTGTTCCTCCATCAAAGGCGTGGTTGTAAACACCTGTTGCTCCGAATGTTAGGTTCATATCGGTTGAGGTAATTATCCCTCCATTGTTCGTTATTGTGCCAGAAACCGTTGTGGAACTGTTGGTTGTATTAAATGTATTGTTACTCGAGTTGTTGGCGTTGAGAATCAATGTTCCTGCTATGGAAACATCCTGTGTTGCTGGTGAGAAAGCAATAGTTATCTGGTTATCATCGGTACTGCTTAGCTGAAGGGTTGAGCCAGTAGGTATATCAAGATCTGTTCCAGTTCCTCCCGAAATTGTTAGTGTTTGCCCGGCAGCAGCCGATTGAAGGCTAACGTTTGAGTTGTTCACAAGGATAAGCTGTCCAATGGTTTGTGTGGGAACATTGGTGGCGATTACTGTTCCAACGTTATTAAAATTCAGAATATCATCTGATTGGGGCGAAAATCTAGAGGGTGTCCAATTAGCTGGGTCAGCCCAACTAGCGGTTTGGTTGGACTTGTTCCAACTGTAGGTTTGTGTTCCATTAACCCTTCCAGTAAAATCGCTTCCACCTAAGGGCGAAGATGTTTCGGTTTCCCCCGAAATCGTAAGGTTTGGTGATGCACCACCAGTGTAATACTGAGTCCAAGCACCACTTTTCCATCGGTTTACTCGAAGATTGGCATGATCGCCAACTAAATCATCTGGAGAAATATAAGTAAAAGTCGCATTGTAGCTATACGTCCCATTACCTACCTCGCTATCGGTGAACGACCAGTAGCGTGAGATAAAGTCTGCAACACTCGCATCGTTGGGATGCTGATCGTCAGTAACCCTAACACCTATTGTTCTTTCTAACGAATTTGCAGTGAAATTCAAACTAACAGGCGAATAGTTGGTTGCATCGCCAATGGGCAGGAGATAGGTATCAGTTGCACCTGAAGCGAAGACCTTTTTCAGAAGACCTGTCCCATCGGCAACGATATAGTTCGATGAGGTTGGAGTCCCAACTGCTGAAGTTCCGGTTAAGGTTAAGCTATTGGTTCCAAGAACCAATCTTCCACTTGTGAGCGTGAGCGTTCCTCCAATCGAAGCATTCCCTTGCAACGTTTTTAAACTACCACCCGAAACTGTAAGGTTTTGGTAACTATCGCTTGCAAAAACCTGTTGATCTCCGGCCAAGTTATAGTTAACTGTACTCCCAGAAGCAGTAGCAAAAGTACCCAAAGCATTGTTGACGCCACCAAGGTTAAGAACGTGCGATCTTGCTCCAGGACTCATATCAATAGTTCCTGTTCCTGCAACTAAATCACCCAAAACGGAAAGTGTCCGTGCCTGCGTTTCAGTGAAAGCTAATGTACAACCTGTAATGCTAAGATTGCCATTTACCGTAACATCGGCATTGGGTAGGGTTTTGGTCCCTCCACTTGCAAGTGTTAAGTTTTGGTATTGGGTGCTGGCAAAGATCGATTGAATTCCATTCAGATCGTAGATTACCGAACTACCAGAACTTCCTGTTGTACTAAGGGTGTTTATGCTATTGGCTTCTCCTCTAAGGTACAGCTCATGCGTCAAACCAGCTCCAGTCATATTAATTGATCCACTTCCACTTAGGTCGCCCAGCATAATTATGGTATTGGCGACAATTATTCCAAAATCCAACGTTCCGTTTATAGTGCTACTGCCCGATATGGTTAATGTAGTGGAATTGTTGCCAAGGCTAAATGTTCCTGCCGAAACAGTTAGGTTACCTGCAATTCCGAACGCTTCTGCTCCATTATCAAGAGTTTTAGTGCTGCCTGTGGCAATAGTTAAATTTTGATAAGCAGGAACACGAGAGACAGTTTGATTGCCGTTGCTTTGGTAGGTTACAGTACTTCCAGCGCCTAAGTTGATGTTTCCTGAAGTGTAATTTGTTGGGAAAAGAACCTCTGTGGCGTTCGATGGGTTTCCAAGCTGAAGGCTGGTGCCAGGATCCATGTTAAGTTCTCCGTCAGCATGACCCGTGATTTGGAAAGTATTGGTATAGAGGGTTGCTGAACCCAAGATGTTCAGGTTTTTGTTAACAGTTGTTGCCCCCGCCAGGGTTTTTGTCCCCGCAGTAGCAATGGTAAGATTACTATAAGCAGGAACGTTCGAAACGGTTTGTGCAGAATTATTCTGATAGATTACGGTGCTATTCGCGTTGAGAGTGGTATTGCCTGTAGTGAAGTTGGTTGGGAATAAAACATCTGTTGAGCTATCAGTTCTTCCAAGCTGCAAGGTAGTTCCTGGTTCCATTGTAAATAAGCCTGAAGCCGTTCCTACAATTTGATAGGTGTTGGAATATAACGTTGCCGTTCCCTCAATGGTCAAATTATTATTTACTGTTATAGCGCCAGTGAGTGTTTTTACACCTGATCCCGACAGGGTTAAATGGCGGTAGTTTGCGGTTGCAAAAACTGTTTGATTTCCATCTCCATTGTAATTAACCGTACTCCCAGAACCTGCAGTTGTATTGAATGTTGTTACTGTATTGCTTAGTCCTGAAAGGTTCAGGATGTGAGGTATGCTTGTTCCTTGCATTGTTAATGTTCCAGTACAATTGAGGTTTCCTTCAATATTAACTGTTTTTGTTCCTGTTGTATTAAAGACAAAAGTTCCATAAATCAATGCATCGCCTTTTATTGTTGAAGTAGAGGCTGTGGTACCCAAATTAATTGTTACCCCTGAGTTTACAGTTAAATCTCCATTCACGTTAAGGTCACCTGAGGCTGTTTTGGTATTACCAGCTGAAACTGTAAGGTGATAATAGGTAGTGGTTTTAATGGCTTGGGCTACATTTAGGTTATAGTCAACCGTATTATTGATTGCGGTGGCTGTAAGCACACCGGTTGCCATGGGTTGAGTTCCATTACCATAGTTCAGCGTAGAGTTGGTGCTGTTAATCCAAGTTGAACTTCCATCTGCTCCATTAAGAACACCTGTAAGGGTAACTGTTCCCTCGTTGGTTACAGTATTTCCGGCACTTATTGTTACAGCTCCAGCCATGCTAATTACGGTGCTCCCGCTAAGTATCTGATCCCCGTTTAGGGTAACAGCTCCAGTTCCAGTTTTATTGAATGTTCCGTTGTTGGTAATACCACCTCTAAATTCATATATTGGATTATTTGTATTGATAAATTGTCCGGACTCGGCTATCGCTACAACGCCATCAAATCTATTTGTTCCGGTGGAATTATTATCATTAAAAATGCCTCTAGCATTAATGTTGGTTGCACCATTAACTGTAATACTATTTGCAGCGGGATTAAGTGTAAGGGTATTAGTGCCATGCAAACTTTCAACGGTGAGGTCTCCGGCAACTGTTGTTGCGCTAGTAAGTGCTTTTGTTCTGCTTGCTCCGGCTGATGCTGGCAGCTGGATGATTAGGTGGTGGTAGCTGGCACCGCTCCGAAAGTTGGTATCATCGCCAAACCATTTTACGGTGCTTCCTGTCCCAGAGATATCAAATGTACCCCCACTAAAAGCGCCACCAAGGTTTAGGAAGCCCATTCCTGTTATGTTTACTAAGTTCTCATTGGCCGCCCCACTAGTGGTAATATCCCCATTAATTGTAAGTGTACCATCTAAAATATTTATCACGTTAGTACGTAATCCTCCATTGGTGCAGTTTGCCATTGTTACTGACCCGCATGTTAAGATACCATCGTTAACATTTATTGTTTGGCTGATATTATCGGCAGATGGATTATTAAATGTAATTGCCCCATCTATAGTCAGATCACCACCCGTTTCAATATTTAAAACTATATTATCGGCGTTTGATGAAAAGGTTACTGAAGCACAGGAATATGATCCGTTAACAACAACGGTAGAATTCGCCCCTATGGTTACGGCATCACTAGCTCCTGGTATCCCAACAGGATTCCAGTTATCTGCATTACCCCATTCGTTTGAGGAAGCACCTGTCCATGTCTTCTGTGCCAACAATGGATTGTTTAATACAATAAAGCAAAGCAATACACTTGCTGCTGGGATTATCCTATATATTAACCTTTTCATAACACGGTATTTTAGAATTCTTGAAAAACTGAATCGGTGAAGAAGCATTTAATGCATTTGAAACCCATGCATCATTAACGAAGAGGAAAAGAGATGGAGTGGTATTCATGCATTAGCCTCATGGCTTTTTATTAGGGTTCAAACAGATACAGCTCTTTGTCGGTCTTTATTAGCTGCATCATGGTTCCGTACTCCGGGATGGTGGTGGCCCCGATTATTGCAATACCATCATCAGCAGTGGCAATTATGGTCTCAACAAACCCCGAAAGGGGCTTGGTATCCTCGCTGGAAAGGGTAATGTTCCCAGCATCATCAAGCTGGTAAAGCTGGATGGTATTGTCCTTCTCACCGCAAAGGGTAATAGTTCCGGACGAAAGGCGGGTTAGCGACTTAGCCTGACAAGCCAAGCCCGACTCAACGTGCCATACGGTCGAAAAATCGGAGCAGTCAATCTTTACAATCCGAGCATTATACTCATTGCCAACCATTTGATTGTAAACCACAACGAGTTCGTTGTTGTGGAGAAATGCATCGGCAAATTCATGGTTATCACTGGCATCAAGATTAAAGGAATTTAGCAAACCACCCGATAACTCAAACTTTGTAATGTTTATATGTGTTTTAAGGCTGTTTATTACTCCGCTATTTTCGCCCACTATATAGTAGTGCCCTTCGGAAGAAAGGAATACCTTTTTGAAGGATCTTTTTATAACCGAAGAAGCTTCCCAGAGCAACGAAATATCGTGCGAATATCTTGCCAGGTAGTATCTTGGTTGAGCCGAAGCATCGGCATAGGTTTCTCCTGCTATATGAATTGCGCTTTCGTCAACATGTATGTCGTTAATAACAAGGGAATGATATTCTAAACCAATGCTTTGGTGCATGATGGAGTCACCCTGTGAGTTGAGTTTAAGGATAAAGGAATGGGTTGATCCAGTTAGCTCATTACTTGTTAATCCAGCAATGTAAATATTCCCCCCAAAAACTTTTACAATCCTTCCCTCTTCATTTAAACCAGTACCATACTGTCTTTGCCATATTGTGTTCCCAAACTTGTCGATTCGAATCACGAAAACCTGCTTTTTCAATTCCGATGTATTATCAAACCCTACCAGCACATAACCATCTTCAACTGCACACACATCATAGCCCATCGATGAAAGACCTCCACCAAAAAACTTGATGAAATTCTTCGACTGAAAATCGGAAATAATCTTTTCGCATGAGGAAAAAATTACAATTAGAACTATGGCCACAAAAAACTTTTTCATGTTATTGTATCTTCTTGGGGTTATAAACTGAGAAGATGTATGATAGCGACACAAACGACTGGTGAACAAGGAAATCGTCGGCAATAAAGTAGTACTTTTGGAATAATGTTTCATTTGAGTAACGCTTGGTGGCATCGGTGGGCATTATAGTCCCAAATTTAATGCCCGAAGTTACCATAAACTGAGCGTTCTTAATCCTGATGTTCACTCCAACTGAGAGCAAGGGCTTTATATCAAATTTCTTCTGGTACTCAATGATGCTTTCAGTTCCAGTTGTGGGGTCTTTTCCCCCTGTAAACTCCCTTTGAAAGCTGATTGAAGAAGCTAAAAGGTATGATGGTTCAAATCCTCCCTTCACAAAAGTTCTGATTCCAAGTAGCGTTTTTTCATAACGAAGTGCAAGAGGAACACCTATGTAGTAGCTGTTTAGGGTTCCATTAATTGTAGTAAAATCAAAAGCTTCGTTAAAATACCCAATTCTTGAAAGGCCAAAAGATATTCCAAAGCTGCCATCGAAATCACCAAAAAGTCTATCGATGTAATTCACCTCAGCAA
Source organism: uncultured Rikenellaceae bacterium (assembly GCA_964481075.1). GTDB lineage: Bacteria > Bacteroidota > Bacteroidia > Bacteroidales > Tenuifilaceae > MWFE01. Next base: position 10,640 of record CAYZSD010000031.1, read on the forward strand.
TTACTCCAAAAGTTGAAAGATAGCTCGCTTTTTTATTGTTTAAATCCTCAATACCATAGAATTCTTTTACCCAGGGAAGGCTATAGCTTGTTCCAACACAAGCCTCGATTCTCATAATTGGGTCGGTTCGATAGGTGCCATAAAGATTGATGAACTCTTTAGGATCGGTTGATACAACCCGGTACTCAGGGAAACTCCTTAAAAAACGGAGCATCTCCTCATCAGCTTTCTGTTTTTGGTCGCTGAAAAGGTAGGTTTGGATGAGAAGTTTGTAAGCATTAACCCTTTCTTCCTTGGTGAAACCACTTGCGATACACTGCCTAATCATTTGTGGAATGTCATCGAGTAAACCCTCATCGAATCGGCGTTCAGCTTGACGAAGTTGCTCGGAACAGTTTGATTGGGGAAAAGCATATTTCAAACCAATCAACAATAAAATGGCAAAAATCAGAGTAGAATGTTTCATTCCTGTTTAGTGCATTTTGTGGGATTATATTTTATATCCTCGCCTACGTAGCTATTCCATTCTTCCTGAGTTAGTTGGCGCGATAAGAAGTTACAGTAGCTGTTAACCATGCTCGTTATCTCAACAGGATAAACCCTTAAGTTACCCGATCTACCGCCCGAAACAATATGCCGATCATCGTTGGTGAACATTACTGAAGTTACCCACGATTCATGGTCATCGAAAACTATGGGAAGTGTGTTTAAGTCGTCTAAATGCCAAAGCCTAACCGTCCCATCGTAGCTTGCCGTTGCCATAAGCTTGCCATTATTTGAAAAAGCAATGCCAGTAATCTTGGCCACATGTCCTCTAAGCACCGAAAGCTGCTGACCGGTTTCGATATTCCATAAGTAAACAGCACCCTGATTATTACCAAAGCCCCCTGCAAGAATTTTCTTAATGGGGTTATAACCTATTTCGCCCCAGTTACTTTCCGGAATATTTGCAAAAGGTCTAGTGGTTGGCGTCTCCGATTCCTTGATATTGAGAATTGAGATACGACCATCGGAAAATGCTATCATTAGCATCCCTTTTTCCTCGTTATACTTAGTAGCATTTATCTTCCCATCGCTTCTGAAAACCTCTTGTGCTGAAGCACCAAACTCATTGGCTAAGCTAACGCTCTTATCGAAAATCAGAAGTATTTTCCCTTGCCCAAAAACAATCAAGTCCTTTATTTCGGGTGCTCTATGCTCAAAAAAATCGATATTGCCCGAAGCTATATCATATTTTAAAAGCCCATTGTTTGTTAACCCGTAGATAAATCCTTCACTTTGCGCTAACTTCTTTACTATTGAGAGGTTCTCGGCAATTTTTGTAGTTGTTTCCAAGTCACTCGCAATGGAGACAATCTGTCCATCGCTCCCACCGGAATAAATTATTTGACCAACCTGCATGGTGGTTCTTACCATGCTTTGGTGGCTTGAGAGTAGATTAAAGTTTGTCCCCTTAAAGAAACCTAAACCAGAGTAAAGCGCTTTGAATACGTCTGGGTTATAGCTTACTCCTTGATAATCGTTATTGAAATGGTATGCTTGAAAGGCAAGCAACCCCTTTAGAAGGGTGTCGGTACGCATTTGCTGGCTTTTAACAGCCATCGATTGAGCAATGGAGAGCATTCTTCTTCGCTCGGCATCCTGACTGGCAATTTCTGCAAGCCGTTGTTGCTCAACGGCAAGTTTCTCGCTTTCTTGTGCCAACCTTCTTTGCTCCTGTGCTTCTTGCTCCCTATTGGCTGCAATTTGTTTCTGCCTTTCCGCCTCCTCAAGGTTGCGTAGAGCAATTAGTCGCTGTTGTTCGGCCCTTTTCTGGCTTTCCTCTGCGAGTTTCTGCTGCTCACGAGCCTCTTCCTCCTTTTGTTCTGCAATCACCCTTTGTTTTTCGGCCAACTCAGCTTGCTCAACCGCCTTAGCACGCTGCTCTATTGCCTCTTCTCCAGCCTTAACAGCTTCTTCGCCCCACTTAATTGCATCCTGCCTTTGGATTAACGCCAAGATACCCAAGCCTATGGATATCATTCCAGCAGTACCAAGGATCAATGCAACAATTCTCGATCGTCGCAAAGCCCTTTTCTGTAAGCGAATCTTATTCTCTTCCTCAGCAATATACTCCTCCTCGCTGGTACGAAGGTAAACAATAGTTCTCTCAAAGGCTGGGTGATAGCGGGTTGCCCAGGCAAGATTTGGCTTTTGCTTTTCGCGCCAGGTAAGGGCAAGTTGCAGGTCAGGCGGGCCCCAAAGATTGGCCTTACCCTCACTGTACAGATCGGCCGACTCGGCTAACCTTATGTACATCTTTACGGCACTCGATTCCTCGTCAACCCATATCTTAAGCTTATCCCATACGCGCATCAAACTTTCGTGCGAGATATCTACAATAGAATTTTCGTCGAGAGGAACGTCGGGTGATGGCGTGAGAAAAGTTCTTCCTTTCTTGCGAAATACCTCCACTACCCGAATAACCTCATCGGTTGCTGTTTCAGCAATGGCTGAAAGCTCAATTACGCTTGTTGGCCGTCGAATCCCCCTGTTATCGGCTCCCTTCTCGGTGAGCGATTTGAAAACCACCTCACAGGTTCGTTTCTCATCGAGCGAAAGCTCGTAGAAAGCATCGTTAGCATGATTCGACAAGGCACGTTCCAAACGACCAATCGCTTCGTATTCAGTTATGCTCATAGGATGACTCGTGTCGCTATGGACAACCCAGTATTCCCATGTTCGCATCAGAGCATGTTGAAGGATTGGAAGATGGTCGGGATTATTACCCATTTCGTTCAGTAGAAGCTGGACCAGCTGGTCAGAAATCTTCCCTCCTCCCACCGATACAGGACCCATGATGGCCTTTCGGAAATCTTCACGGGTCATACGGGGGATTAGGTAGTGGCTATCGTTAATTAAACGTGTAAGCTGCTGAAATGGAGAACAATCACCAATAAAGTCGGATCGCATGGTGATAACCACATAAACAGGTAGGTCTTGCTGTTTCACTGCATTAACAATCAGGTTAACGAAGTGATCTACATTGTCAAGCACATCGGATTCTTTCCCGGAATACTGATAGCGGAAAAGCTCCTCGAACTGGTCAATCAGAATGAGCACATTCTCGTCGTCGTTTAACCCATACTGGTTTACAACGTTCTGTATTCCATCTGATGAACGTTTCAGAACGGCTTGATTTATAAAGGAATCAGAATCAATGTCTTCTTGACTAGAATACTTACTAAAAGCATGTGAAAGTGATGAAGCAAGGTTAGCGATGGGGTTCGTTCCAGGTCTCGATATAGCTATTCGCCATTTCGAGCGGTTGTTATGGAGAAAACCTCCGTAAAGGATAGGAAGCAAGCCACAGTAAATTAACGATGATTTACCTGATCCTGACGCACCTAGAACGGCTGCAAAACGATTTCTCGATAAGTTTTCTAGAATCTCCTCGCTTTGCCCTTCCCGCCCAAAGAACAGGTGTGCTTCCTGAGGATGAAAAGGTCTCAAGCCAGGAAAGGGATTCAGAAGATCCTTGCCTGTTTCAATCTGCTGACTGGATGCTGTATCCATTTGTATAACAATATGTTAGTGATAACTCAGTCTAAAGTTCAGCTAACTCACTGATACTTCTATATATATTCGTGAAAAAACCTTCAAATGATTGGGTTTGAAACTCTTGGTTTGTCTTTACCAGTACAATTTTCTCAAATGGACGTGAGGAGTCAAGCCCCCTTGATTTGAGGATATCGTTAACCTTCACCGATAACCATTGAAGGTTCTCGCATGTATAACAAAGAACCACAATCTTCGCGGTCGCAAGCTTTGTCAGGTGTTGATTGTAGGTTATGCCAAAATGGTTTGTTTCAACCTTTAGCTTTTTCCCGCTAAAAATTCCTTGAACAGTATCGAAGTGCCCGTTGCTTATCGAATCAAATATTACGTAAACATCGGAATCCTGAGGTTCGTCCTTTTCAGAGTCGCCGGCGAATGAAAGCACGTCGCGATAGTCTTTCTTTAAATCTTCAATGGAGGTTTTTAGCACTTTTGACCCCCTGGTTTGCTCCTCATCGCGTTGAATTTTCTCAACAAAAACCAGATTCTCCTCGTCAATTATTTCGTAAGCCGATGATATCCATATAAATCGGGGTACTTTCCGTTTTGATTTGCTTAGAAAGTCAGCCGTTATATTGCACTGATGCTCAGCCAAAGAGAGATGCTGATTGATGAAAAAAGGCGTGTAAATGGGTGGAATAATGTGAATGATAAGATTGGATTTTTCAAGGGCATCTTTAATTTGCATTGTGCACTCGTCAATGTTTGTGCTTAATGGTTTATCGGGTAAAACGGCATAACCTAGATCGTTAAGGTCACGTCGAAGATTATCCCTGTCGGAGCTTGTGCTGATATCTTCCTGCGAAAGGAAAACTTTTCCCTTTGTGTACTTCGATTCAACAATACTGCCTTCCTGGGTAAAATCTATAGCGATATCTGTAATCCTTTCCCAATACTTCGTTTGGGTTTCAATGTTGTTTCTTCTAAACAATCGAACCTCGCCTGTTGTGTAAATTTTATCCCAGAAGTTAATTGGCGTTAATCCTGACAATGTGCTAATCAACGACTTCTCGGTTGGCTCTGCAAGAATTAGCTTCAACCCTTTGGCTTGTATTAGATTCCTGCATGCTGAAACATACTCCTCGTGAGCTTCGTCTTTAGCTGTAACAATGAGTAGGTTGGCATCGGAACTAATACTTTCTGGGTTTATAAAAACGGTTGAAGTTAGCCCAAAGCGGGTTGTGCACTTCTTTAGGTCATCCTTGAAGTAATTGGCAAATGCCAAAGAATCAGGGTTGTGCACATTACACCATATTGCTACATTAAAGTCTGACATAGGGTTATACTTTTATTCCCACTACGGTTACGTCATCAAGCTGTTCAACATTTCCCATCCAGTCGATAAGGGTTTTTTCGAGAATATCCCTTTGCTCAGGCATGGGGTTTTGGTGAATATCGAAAAGGAGCTGTCTAAATCGTTTGGTAAGAAACTTGAATCCCGACTCCTCACCAAACTGATCGGCATAGCCATCGGAAAATACATAAACCACATCGCCTTTTTTCACTTCAACCTCATGGTTTGTGAACTTCCCTTTGCTCCCTCTAAAGAAAGCACCTATCGGGAACTTATCCCCTTTAATCTGAGTAGGTTCTCCATCTCTTACAATTAGAACAGGGTTGTATGCTCCGGCATATTCAAGTTTCATTGCGTCATAGTCAATGCAGCAAAGCGCAATGTCCATTCCATCCTTAACCGAAGTGTCGTCGTCGCGCTCCTTAAAGGTTGACATCACGCCATCGTTCAGTGCATCAAGTATGTCAGAAGGTTTTTCGAGGGCAAGATCTTTTACGGCATAGTTGAGCCAGTTCTGCCCTACCATTGACACCAACGCACCCGGAACGCCATGCCCTGTGCAGTCAATAGCCGAGAAGTAATGCTTGTTGCCGTTTCGATGAAACCAGTAGAAGTCGCCACTAATGATATCCTTAGGCCTATAAAGAATAAATGATTCGGGGAACAGCTCGTGAACAAATGAATTGGTTGGAAGAATCGCATTTTGTAGCCTTTTGGAATACTGAATGCTATCGAGGATGTGCTTCTGTTGCTCAGCAAGTAGGTCTCGTTGAGCCTCAATCTCTACTTTTTGTGCCACAACTTCGGCGGTTCTGTCTCTAACCTTCTGCTCCAAATCGTTGTAAAGTTCCTCGAGCTCGGCTATCATCTTATTAAAACGAGTGGAAAGGGTAACAATCTCGGTACTGCCAGAAACCTCCGCTCGCTCGCTAAGGTTTCCGTTCGAAATCCTGTTCACGTGTTCAACCAATTTCTTGATGGGATTTGTAATCACCCTCGTTTTTCTGTAAATGAGGAAAATTATCATAAACAGAATTATTAAAAACACACCTATAAATAGTATCAGACGAACGAACTCTGCCCTAATCTCATCGGTTCTGTCGGTGGAAATCCTAATCACAGAGCCTTTGTAAAGACCCGAATTCTTCAACTCGTTGAACATGTACTGGAAGGATAGGTATCGATTATCTAACTTCTTTTCAATTGTAATACTATCCTTTAACCGAAAGCGCTCCTTTAAAAAATCCCTTTCTGTCTCATCCAAAAAATCTGTCTTTGTGAGCGAAAAAGGATCGTCCTCGTTCATGAAGAGCTCAGCAGAAAGAACTGAGGTGTATTTCCGACTTGACTCCTCAAGCATATCTCTAATAATACCAATTATCTCATCAGCATCGGGAGAATAGACTCCCAGCTCAATGATATACTCATTATTTAACGTGGGTTGATAGGTGTATTTTTTGAGCCTTCTGGTACTTGACTCCATGGTAAACCTTTCGCTCACAAACTCACCTCCCTGAAACACTGATTTAATGTGATCCTCGTGCTTTTTACCAAAGCTGAAAAGGTTCAATCCTAAATCCTTGTCGAAGGTAGTATTAACAATAATCCCATCCCTGTTAATTATGTAAAGATCATATAAAGTTGAGTCTAACCCAAGGTTACAACGAAGTTTTTTTAAATCAAACTGCTCAATATTCTTTGTGTTGAGCATGTGCTTAAGAATTATCTCGTTGCTTATTCCTTCAAGGGAGGCGTTTAACCTGTCCTCAACAAGCCTGAGCGTAATATCTTGAAAATTCAACACTTGTATCAATGCATCGGATATCAAATAGTTTCGGGTTTCTCTACTATCCTTTAGCATGCTTCGTGTATTCCGAAAGTTAAAAACGCCAAGAAGTAAAAGCGCAAATACAACAGGAAAAACTATGTTGTAAATAAGTTGTTGAAAAATTGACGATTGCTTCATCGGGAAAAAATAATATTAATTAGCACTATGTTGTATGAATACTTTCTTTTAAACACTCTATAAGGAAATCGTTATCGTAAATCTCGGAAGTCACTTTACTGTATTCCAGATGGTGAATAATTGTATCGTTGGAAACGATAACCTCATCGGAAATCGGATTTAAACCTTTTAAAACAAAAAGTTCGCCTCTTTGAGTTGTCCTAACCAGCTTGCCACCTCTATAAAGAGAAATTTCTCCGTGTTCAACCAGTATTATATGCTCCGACGATTTAAACTTAGGCAACTCCAGAAGGTTAGTTCTATTCAGCTTAACAACCGATGAGAAGTAAAGCCAGTATAATGATACCTGGTAGTTGCCCTTGAAGGGAATATCTCTATAGAATGCAAGCCTATCAAGAACACTGTTTCCTACCTCGCTGTGCATTTCTAGCTGCCTATCTAGCTCAACCCTGAGCTTGTCGTTCAATCGTTTCTTGTAGCTCATGAAACCAGAATGATCAATGCTGTCAACTATTTGTGCAGAAAGTTGGCGTAGCACTCTATCCGAATTAAAAAGCTGTGCTGAAATATCGGCAGAAATTGATAGATTGTCTAGGTTTCGAAAAGCATTCAAGGCGTAAATCTTGGATAGCTTTGTTATAAGGTTTTCGTTCCTGTTGATAATCGCTTTAAGCATATCCTCTGGGGTGTAAACCCTTAGGGGGTAGTAGTTTTGCAAAGCCCAAACCTTATTGGCAAGCGACGAATCTTCGAGTAGTGGGAAAATGTATGGTTTTAAATCTTCCACAACAAAGGTGTCGAGAAGCTCAATGGCAAACGAAATGCTCTCGCCTGTTCCCACCTCAAGGTTCTCAATAACAGCATCAATCGAACTCTTATCGTACTGTAACTTAAGGAGCTGAAACAGATTATGACGGCTAAGTGAATAGTTAAATTCCAGCTCTTCCCTCAGATTAGGAGCCTTGCTCTCTGGAGGACAGTGGTATAAAACGTTCAGATTCCATGCACATACTCCTGCCTGCTCAATGAGCATCTGGTGTAGAAGCAATGCATCGTGCTCGTCGGTAACAAAGTCAAGCTTAAGTAATCCATCAAGCACAGCGGTCTTCAGGTTGGAGTGAATGGAGAGCTTGCTGAAAAGGACACTTGAGGCCACAACACTTCCTGTCTCAGGAATTACTCGTATAATCCTTCTCCTAAATGTTTCTGAAGCATTTGATCGGTTGAAAGCCAAGGTTAGTAAGTCCAACCCTATCTCACCAGTTCCCATTAGTGCAGTATGGGCAAGGGGAGCATACTGATCCTTATCGAGAAAATCGATTAGAAAACTAATTATTTCCTTCGAATGTGTCCCCTTTGAAGCCCATATTGCCTGCCTCTTGACGGCAGGCACGAGGTCACGAAGAAGAAAGGTTAAATTCTTCTTTTGTGCTGTGCCAGTTGAAGCTCCAATATACTTCGCAGAAAGGACCCTATCCTCGTAGTTCTTGGAAACAAGAAGGGAATTAATCAGATCGGGGTTCTGTGAACCAGCAACAATGCTTTTAAGGTACTCAACTGTGTCGATAATTATTTTTTCATCATTCGAATCAACAACCTCTTTCCCTCTCTTCTCAAGAACTGGTAACAACCAAACCTCCCCTTTCTCCTTAATTTTTACACAAACATGTTGTAACCCTTCGCCCGTTTGATTTTCAATGTTTTCCCTAAGAAGCTCAACAAGCTCCCAGGGTTTAGAAAGCTCTATCAAATCAATCTTTTTAATAATACTATCACTTGAAGTCAACGAACTTGTCTTCGCATCATTGGCTAATATTTTTTCTTTCACCGAGGCTTTCTCAAGGGTCTCCTTTAGCGTTTTCTTATATCCTAAAAATAGCTTGTACGAAACGAATAGCCATATCAAAATAATGCCCAGCAATACATGTGTGTAGTTTATTAGGGTGAAGAAGCTAATAAAGCCTAAGAGCGTAAGGACAACTCCCGATGAAAGGGCTGCAATTTCGTTAATTGTCCCGTCAACTCTTGCCTGAACCTCATGCCTAATGCTTGGGCTTAGCGATTGGTATATCAGCTTCAGCACAGGACCCTCAATTGAGTCCTTCAAGGCTTTCTGGAAGAATTTACTAAGGGATACCAGAAGGAAAAAGAATGTAAATGTCCCCGAAGCCAGGGTGTAGCCAAAGACGCTCCCCACCAGTGAGGCAGCAACGGTAATAATTATCATGATTGCTGGCGAAATGAGCAAACTCACCTTTAGTCCGTATGTTTTCATCAGAGGACCATAGACAAAAGTCTTTATTAGTATGCTCACAAAGGTGAGAGAACCCATCAAACCACCAAAGAACTTGGCCATCTCATCAGGATTGTCGAACCGCTCGGCTGCTACTGAAAGAAACAAGTAGTGAACAAAGAAGGCAACAAGCATAGAAAAGACCACAAAAAACGCCATTGTCCTTACATAAGGGACACGAAATGTATCCATAAAATTGCCCTTCTTGGCTGCTTTTGTTGCCTTGACCTTAAGCTGCTTAGGGTATTTTGAACTAATTATTGCTTGAAAAATTACAGCCAAAAAAATGCTAATTGCACTTATATATAGAAGGTTTTTTGTTGCAAACCCTGCTGTGATTAGGAAAGGAACCGCCAACGAACTTATAATAACCCCCACCACTTGTCCGGTATCAATAAAACCAAATATTCTTTTCCCCTGCCGAAGGTCGAACATTCGACCCACAGTACCCCAAAACCCAACTAATGCTATAATATTAAGTGGACCCATCAGCACAAATAAAGCAAAGGCAAGCCACTTTGAATCGGAAAAAAAGTAGCCTATTCGAAGCAGAAATGTTATTACAAAAACTGTAAGAAGGTTTAGAACTGCAAGCTTTGAAAAAACTAAACGTCCTTGAAAAAATGAGTAGAGTGAAGTGAGTAGAATTCCTGTTATCCCCGAAATAACAATGGCTTTGGGTATCATGCTTTGTTCGAAGCTATTCAAAAAGAGGGTGTTTGCACCCACATCGAATGCTCCTAGGAAAAAGCCTAGAAAAACCGACTGGAACAGCAGCAACGAAACAGGAACCACCTCTTCGCGCTTAAGATTTAGGGCGTCGTGCAGGGCCATTTTATATGGGTTACCTTATGCATAACTATTTCCATTCAAACATTTTACGCAATAAGTCTTCTTTTCTTATTCCTTTCTTTACCCTCCTTCGCTTCAACTTCATTCCTTTTTCTGAACTCCTCAATGGGATCAATCTGCAAGTATTTCGACAAAAAATTAACACCAAGATAAAACGGTACGGTATCCAATAGCGCAGACAGTAGCTTGAATAGATAACTCGAAAGAATAAAAATCGTAAGTGTTTGTACTACTGTTTTCCCCTCAGGAATCTGAATTGCATGAGCATAATAATATGTTATTAGCACCACCGAAACAGAATCGACCATTTGGCTTGTTAGGGTTGAAACATTATTTCTTAACCAAAGATGCTTCCCTCTTGTAAGATTTTTCACGAAGTGAAACACATGAACATCAACAAATTGTGCAGTAAGATAAGCAATCATCGAGGCCGCTGTTGCGCCAAAAGTAAGCTTACGAATATGAAAGAAAGAGCGACTGGCATCGTCAAAAGCAGGAAGTCCGGTATCGGGCATCATTTCTGGTACAGGTGGTAGTATCCCCCCAATCCAAAGAATAAAAAGAACCCAAAGGTTTAGAACCAGCCCTGTCCATACCACAACGTTTGCTCTGTGTTTCCCATATAACTCGCTGATGAAATCGGTACAAAGAAAGGTTATGGGGTATGGCAAAATCCCTACAAAAAGCATAACTGGAATTTCCATTGAAAAGATGTTGATGGTGAAGTGAATGTAACGGGAAATTCCTAGAATATTAAGCATGGCAAGGGTTCCAAGGAAAAGTCCTGCAAGGACAATGAAAACTATCTCGCGACGATTGATGAGTTTTTGTTCAATGTGGTCTTTGTAGTCAAACATTGTGGCGGTGTTAGGTAATTTACTACAAATCTCTTTCCACTTGAATAGAAAGCTAATAGCAAAGATATACTTTTTTTTATCCTCGTAGGCTTTTTAAACAAAAATTGTAAAAAAGCTATGCAGTTTTAAAAACTCATAAAACGCAACTAACATATAATAAACTATGTGGGTGAGTACTTTGCTGAGCAAAGTACTCACCCCCATAGAATAACAGTAGAACAATAAATCTTACTCGAAACGCTGTAGCAAAATCTCTAGTATCTGCTTACCTGCCAGCGAAATGGAAGAGCCTGGCCCGAATATAGCGGCAACACCATGGTCATAAAGCATCTGGTAGTCCTGTGCAGGGATTACACCACCACAGATAACCATAATATCCTCCCTCCCAAGAATCTTAAGCTCTTCGATAACCTGGGGAACCAAGGTTTTATGCCCAGCAGCCAAACTTGATACACCAAGAACATGAACATCGTTCTCAACCGCCTGCTTTGCAGCCTCTGCTGGTGTTTGGAATAAAGGCCCAATGTCCACGTCAAATCCAATGTCGGCATAGCCAGTGGAAACGACCTTTGCTCCTCTGTCGTGTCCATCCTGACCCATCTTGGCAATCATTATCCTGGGCTGACGACCCTCGAGCTTTGCAAACTTCTCGCACAGCTCACGTGCTTCCATAAAGTTCTTATCGTCCATAGATTCTGCTGAATATACTCCTGAAATTGAACGTATTACCGCCTTGTAACGTCCTGCCACCTTTTCGCAGGCATCAGAAATTTCGCCTAGTGTTGCACGAAGCCTTGCTGCTTCAACTGAAAGTTCCAGAAGGTTCCCTTCGCCCGTTTCGGCGCAACGGGTTATTGCAGTTAATGCCTCCTTAACCTTTGCTTCATCACGATTGGAACGAAGTTCCTTCAAGCGGCGAATCTGGCTTTCACGTACGGCAGTGTTATCCACATCAAGAATCTCAATGGGATCTTCCTTCTCCAATCGATACTTGTTAAGCCCAACAATAATATCCTTACCAGAATCGATTCGAGCTTGCTTACGTGCAGCTGCCTCCTCGATACGCATCTTTGGTAGCCCTGTTTCAATGGCTTTCGCCATGCCTCCAAGCTCCTCAACCTCTTGAATCAGCGTCCATGCTTTATGTGCAATTTCATGGGTAAGCTTCTCAACGTAGTAAGAACCAGCCCACGGGTCAACGGCACGGCAGATCTGGGTTTCTTCCTGTAGATAGATTTGAGTGTTACGGGCAATACGGGCAGAAAAGTCGGTTGGTAAGGCAATAGCCTCGTCCAAAGCGTTGGTGTGCAAGCTCTGTGTATGCCCTAGCGCAGCAGCCATAGCCTCAATACAGGTACGTGCCACATTGTTGAATGGATCCTGTTCGGTTAAACTCCAACCAGAGGTTTGACTGTGAGTACGCAACGCCAACGATTTGGGGTTCTTTGGGTTGAATTGCTTCACAATCTTCGCCCATAGTAATCGTGCTGCTCGCATCTTAGCTATCTCCATGAAATGGTTCATTCCTATTGCCCAGAAGAAAGAAAGACGTGGCGCAAAGGCATCGATATCGAGGCCAGAGTTTACCCCTGTGCGAAGATATTCCAGGCCATCGGCAAGGGTGTAAGCCAACTCAATATCAGCAGTTGCTCCAGCCTCCTGCATGTGGTAGCCTGATATGGAGATGCTATTGAATTTAGGCATTTTCTTTGCCGTATATTGAAAGATATCGGCAATAATCCTCATGGAAAACTCAGGAGGATAAATGTATGTATTACGAACCATGAACTCCTTGAGGATGTCGTTCTGAATCGTTCCTGCAAGTTGATCCAGGGTGGCACCCTGTTCAAGTGCAGCACCAATGTAAAATGCCATGATGGGCAGAACAGCACCGTTCATGGTCATGGATACCGACATCTTATCCAACGGAATGCCATCGAATAAAATCTTCATGTCCTCAATGGAATCGATGGCTACGCCAGCCTTTCCCACATCGCCAACAACTCGGGAATGGTCACTATCATACCCACGATGGGTTGCCAAATCGAAAGCAACCGACAACCCCTTTTGGCCAGCGGCCAAATTACGACGATAGAATGCGTTCGACTCTTCGGCGGTAGAGAAACCGGCATACTGTCGAACCGTCCAAGGCTTCATCACATACATCGTGCTGTAAGGTCCACGAAGGAAGGGTGGAATACCTGCTGCATAGCTTAGGTGCTCCATCTTCTCAAGGTCGGAAGCAGTATAAACAGGCTTCACAGCAATCTGCTCAGGGGTGATAAACAAACCGTTAAAGTCGTGTTTATCCTCTGAACAATGCTCCTGATCTATTTTAATTTTCGAAAAATCTGGTTTCATATCTGTCAAATTTATTTATTTATCATGTTTAAACACAGAAACTCAGTGAGACAGAGGGTTACAGAGTACCATTTATTTTTCTGCGGATACATTCGCAAAGGACTGGATAATTAAAGTCGCAATAATTTCTCCTAATAACTGATTATATTCCAATTCCGACATAAATTTCCGTGTTTCTCTGTATCTCTGTGCCTCTGTGTCTATATACTCAGCATTTCCTGATACCCTCTCAGCGTCTCCAACACATTGCTCTTCACGCTGATAAAATTGCTTATCCCTTTGGCTTCGAGTGAGGGTTTGCAAGCTGGCTCACCAGCAACTACAAATATGGCTTTGCCATTGATTTTCCCGAATGCCTCTATGGCAAGTGCTTCGTATTCATCATCGGATGAACAGATTACAATCATATCTGACTTGGCATCGAATGCTGCCTTAACACCCTCTTCAACCGATTTAAAACCTATGTTATCGATAACCTCAAAGCCAGCACAGGCAAAGAAGTTACAGCTAAACTGTGCTCTTGCACGGCGGAAAGCCAAGTTACCAAGGGTAAGCATGAAAACCTTAGGGCGTTTGCTAGCAGAGTCGGTTCTGAAACGTAACTCCTCAAATGCCTGAGACCCACGATAAGAAACAAGTGGTTCGCAGATTGCATCGGTGGACTTTTCGATTTTTGGTTTTGTTACAGCCTCTTTTTTTACAACCTCTAAATCAGCAGCCTCAGTAAAATTGGGGTACTGGTTTGTTCCAAGAACCGTTTCACGCCGAGTAGCCATATTACTTTCCCGCTTCTGGGCAAGTTCCTTTATCTCTTTCTGGATAAACCCTTTGGTGAATGCCTCGGTGTAGCCACCCATCTCCTGAATCTTCAGGAAGAGCTCCCACGAATGATGAATCATTGATTGGGTGAGCTGCTCAATATAGTAACTGCCAGCCGATGGGTCTACAACCTTCCCAAAGTAAGCTTCCTCTTTAAGAACAAGCTGCTGATTCCGTGCAATTCGCTCCGAAAAAGTGGTTGGTTTTTGGTAAGGTGCGTCAAACGGTAGAACGGTCATACTATGCACCCCACCCAGCACTGCCGACATAGCCTCGGTTGTGGTTCGCAACATGTTCACGTAGGGGTCGTAAACGGTTTTATTCCACTGGCTATTAACCACATGAATGCACATCTTGGTGCTATCGATATCGCTGGGAAGGTACGCCTCAACTATCTTTGCCCAAAGTAAACGGGCAGCCCTAAACTTTGCTATTTCGAGGAAGTAGCTAGAACCAACGGCAAAAGTGAACTTCATCCTTGAAGCAACTTCTGAAGATGCAAATCCTTGCTCAGTGAGCCAGTTCATGTACTCTGTTCCCATGGATAGGGAAAAGGCCAACTCTTGAACTAGCGATGAACCTGCATTCCTGAATATATCACCTCTAACTGCAAGCAGTTTAAAACTGGTCAAATCATTGCCTGCTTCCATAACCTCCTTGCATCGGGCTTTAGCCGTTTCAGCGTCAACGCAAAACTTGCCATTCTGGCTAAATGCTGTGAGGGGGCTATAATCGAATGAACCTTTGGCATGAGCCAGGTTAACATTCTTTTCTTTAAGAACCTTGACTAAACGTGGTAATATCTTCCTTGACTTACAGCCTGAAACGAAGTTAATCTCTGCTGCTAATGGGTCGATACCATTAATCAACTTAGCCACACCATCTTCGGAAGGCTCACAGTCGTCGCAGGTGATAAAGCCAACAGCATTAGCTCCTTTGCTCAGAGCATCAATTGCCTTTGCATTTGCTTCGGTAGAGTTGCAAGCATCAAAATCCTGACGTACAAGCCAATCGTTAGCCGAGGTGGTGTTCCCTCTGATAAAGGGGAAGTCGCCAGGCAAAGCCTTGGCATTCTTTATATCCTTGAGGTCCTCGGCGCAGTAGTAGGGTTGAACGCTGAAGCCTTCGTTGGTTTTCCAAACCAGCTTCTTGTCGTAGTCGGCGCCCTTGAGATCCTGCATAATCACTTCTTCCCACTCCTTCTTCGAAATAGGTGGAAATTCAGGAAATAGTTTAGAATCGTTGGTGTTTTCTGCCATAACTTATTTGTTTTGATTTAGAATCGAAGGGCAAATTTAGTAACTATTCTGCTAATTTCTCATTTTGAATTCGATAAATGACCTTTGATGTTTCTACAACATAATTTTTGTCTGTTTTTTTTTATTAAATCAAATGGATTTGCCCAATGTATCACCTTGGAGTTAAGTAAAATGTTTTACCTTTATCGCCAAATTTTACGTACAAAATCGTTTCATTATGCTTCTTAACTATATCATCTGGGATATAAACCCTGAAATCTTTTCACTGGGACCCCTTTCTGTTCGCTACTACGGAGTACTATGGGCTTGCTCGTTCATTTTTGGGTATCTTATCTTTGAGCGTTTTGTAAAGAAAGAAAACCTGCCCGAAGGATACCTCGATTCATTAACCATTTACGCAGCAGTTGGTACCATTCTTGGAGCACGGCTTGGACATTGCCTTTTCTATGAACCCGAATATTACCTTCAAAATCCCCTCGAAATTTTGAAAATTTGGCATGGTGGGCTTGCCAGCCATGGGGGTGCCACAGGTCTTCTTATTGCCCTTTACCTCTTCAGCCGAAAAACGAAGAGACCATACATCTACATTCTCGACCGTATTGTTATTGTTGTTTCGCTAGCTGGAGTTTTCATTCGACTTGGAAACTTAATGAATTCTGAGATTTACGGTGATGTTACGAATCTTCCCTGGGGGTTCATATTTAAACGCGATGGTCAAACGTTGCCGAAACACCCAACTCAAATTTACGAAGCCCTATCGTATCTGGTTACCTATATTTTTCTTCATATTACTTACATCAAAACCAATGCTAAGCCTAAGCCTGGTCTGCTTTTTGGCATAGCAATGATTTTTATTTTTGCCATGCGATTCCTTATCGAGTTCATAAAGGAGCCACAGGTAGGTT
>CAYZSD010000032.1:0-25749 GCA_964481075.1 uncultured Rikenellaceae bacterium
ATCAATCCTTTCCGAAGGAAAGCCAGAAGTAGAATACTCTAAGCCAAAAACAGTTAAGGATGAAGAACCTGTTGAACCTAAGAAAAGTGTTCCAACAAAAGGATTACCTAAAACTTATTCCATCAAGAGCGCTATTTCTGAAACGAATATCGTTGAACCAGCTATAGAAGTCCCAAAGGTTCAACAGGTTGAGGACTGGGGCAGTGATTCTTCACATGAGGCCGACGACTCATCAATTGAGGAATCGTTTTATACTCAGGAGGATGTTTCAAAGCATTGGCTAAACTATATCAGTACCTCGCTTCATGATAAACCAAGGATTGCAAGCCTCCTAAGTAATTATTTACCCACAGTTGATACTGACCTTTCCTTAAAAGTTAATCTTGAATCACAACTCCAACTGGATCTTTTTCATGAGGTTAAAAAAGAATTAGTTGCGTTTCTTCGAAAGAAACTTGATAATAAAAACTTAGAAATCAAAGAGAGCGTAATTAGTTCAACTGAGTCGAATGGAAAGATTTATACGGTCGAAGACAGGTTTAAGTTTTTGAGCCAAAAAAACCCCAAGCTAATAAAACTAAAACAACAGCTAAACTTAGATTATGATTAGAGCAAATTGAACTTTTAGTTTGTATCTTTGTTATTTGTATAACATATTTCAATCGTTTTATAAACTTGTTTACTAACCACTTAACAATGAATAATATGCTTAATTCAAGAGTTCAGAATGCTATTAATGAGCAGATTAATGCTGAGATATGGTCAGCATACATGTACTTGTCAATGTCTTCATATTTTGCCTCGGAAGGGCTAAATGGCTTTGCCAACTGGATGAAGGTTCAATGGCAAGAGGAGCTTTCACATGCAATGAAGTTTTTCGATTACCTGACTGAGAGAGGGGCGCAACCAATACTTAAGCCCATTGCTGGTGTTCCTGAGAAGTGGAATGGCCCCATACACGTTATGGAGGAAACATTAAAGCATGAGCAACATGTTACAGCGCTCATCAACAATATTATGGATATAGCCATTGAGGAGAAGGATCATGCTACCAAGAGTTTCCTTCAGTGGTTTGTTGACGAGCAAGTTGAAGAGGAGGCCGGTGCTCAAGAGATTATCGACAGCTTGAAGCTCTTCGAAGGTAAGGGACATGGACTTTTCCTATTGGATAAGGAACTAAAAACCCGCGTTTTTGTTGATGAAACGGCTCAAGAATAGGTTAAAGAATTATCCTCAACTGAGAAATAATTTTTGTAAAAAAAATCTGGTGTTTTGCCGTTTTTCTGGTAATTCACCAGATTTCTTTTTTTTTGTTTTTGTGATTATGGGTAAAGTCTATCTTGATTAAGGCCATTTGAGGAAAGCATCATCTGGCTTTTCTAGTTAAACATATCCTTCACATCGTCCCAAACCCCATCGGTTTTTGCTGGTTCAAGGCCAAGTATATGAGCAACAATTAGATAGAGATTTGTGTTTTGAAAAGCTTTATGTTTGTAATTTTTCTTGAAGTTCGGGCCAAAGGCGTAGAAAATTCCTGACATATCGGGATGATGACTGTCGTACCCATGAACAGCTTTGCTATACCATTCTCTATCACTACTAAACCCTACTCCATATCCCACTTCTGCTTCAATTAGTATGTCCTGTATTCGCTGGTTCGTTCCATAGTGGTAATGATTGGGTATCTCATGCCTTTCCCAAACCTTGAGATTAGGAATAGCTTTAAGTGCGCTAATAGCTTGCTCTCTAAACTCTTTCTTGGGTTGAAGGGTATAAACTGGATTTCCCCCAGTGATTACTTCAAACCAGTTTCTATCGATATAATTTGTGAGATTTATATGGGTTTCAGCCGATACATCTGCCATTCCGTGATCGGAAACTACTAGAATATTAATTTTATTTGCATGGGGAAGCTGTTGAACTTTATGAAGAAAGACGCCCAGTAAGCTGTCTAAATTTTCAACAACCTTAAGAGTTCTAGCGTCGGTTGACCCGAAGGAATGTGAACTCGCATCTGGTTCTGGTGAGTACCAGGCAATTAGCCTAGGACGCTTTTCAATGGGAAGTGATAACCAATGAATTATTGTATCTATTCTGCTTTCGAATGTGGATTTGTTCTCGTAAAGTTTCCAGTAGGTTGGATATTGTCCTCCAATTGGGGCTTCTGAACCAACCCAAAAGTATGTAGCAGCGATAAGTCCTTGTTTTTCAGCAGTAAGCCAGATTGGTTCACCACCATAGAATGCAGGGTTCTCAACGGCTTTCCTATCGCGGATGCTATAAAAACCAAGCGTGGAATCCAAGAAACGGTTGCATACTATTCCATGCTTGTCGGGATGAAGGCCGGTTGCCATGCTGTAATGATTAGGGAAAGTTTTACTCGGATAGCATGGAATAAGTGCTTCAGCATGAACGCCATCCTTGGCTATTTGATTGATATTTGGGGTTGAAGCGATTGTTGGATAGTCCCACCGAAAGGCATCAAGAGAAAGCATAACTACATATACATCATTTTTGGTGGTGTTCTTACATCCAATTAATGCAATAAATATCAAGGATAGAAAAACACTTGCAAAAGAGAAATTTTTTGTGAGGTTGAAAGTTTGCATACTGCTGTAAATTAAGAAAAATGAACTGAAATGTGAATACGTGTAGCTTGCAAAGATTTGAAAAAGCTAATAAAAGCATTTAGTTTCATACTTCCATTTTTTTAAGATATTTTTTTTACTATTTGGTTGTGCGAGAAAAAGATGTATTTTCGCAGCTAATTTGTAAAACACATGTATGCTTTTGGATAGGACATGAATTGTAAAATTTTAATTATTAGTTTTTTATATAAATAATCAATTGAGTTTATTAACTAAAAAATCAAAATGATGTTACACGAACCTGCTGTTGAGCTTGGAGCCGACTACGCTTCCAAAAAGAAAACAAGGTTAGGGATAATCTTGTTTTTGGTGTATGCTTTCATCTATGCAATTTTTGTTTTCATTGGGTTGGAGTACACTGACCTGCTAGGAACAAAAGCAATAGGTGAGCTTAATTTAGCCGTTGTTTATGGAATCGGACTAATTGTTTTGGCTGCAATTATGGGATTTGTTTATAGTATGGTATGTACAAGTATGGAAAATAAAATGAGTGGAGGGCACAAGTCATGATATACGATGTTTCAATTTGGGCAATAATTATATTTTTAGTTTTTGTAGCCCTTGTTTTGGGCTTATCATTTTATTTTGGTTCAAGGACAAAGTCCGCTGCTAGCTACTATGCGGCAGGAGGAACAATTCATTGGGGTGTAAATGGAATCGCCTTTGCAGGCGATTATCTTTCGGCAGCTTCATTCCTAGGTATTTGTGGTATGATTGCATACGCAGGTTTCGATGGTTTCATCTATTCCATTGGTTACCTTGCTGGATGGGTTGTTGCACTTTTCCTTGTAGCAGAGCCACTTAAGCGTCTTGGGAAATATACATTCACCGATGCCCTCGACTCAAAGTTTAATTCTCGTGGTATTAAGCTCACAGCGTCACTAAGTACTCTCATTGTTTCCATCTTTTACCTTATACCACAAATGGTGGGTGCTGGAGACTTGGTTGTTCCGCTTCTTGGGTTGCCTCACTGGGCTGGTGTTGTTTTAGTAGGTGCAATTGTAATTTATATTGTTGCTACCGCAGGTATGACCTCAACAACGTACGTTCAGTTTATAAAAGGTGGGCTATTAATTACTTTCTCGGTAATCCTCACTATATATATTCTTAAAAATGGGTTAACGCTCAATCCTGGTAACGACTACCATCAGTTTAAGACTATTGAGTTGATAACAAACGAAGAAGGACAAAAGGTTGAAATTAATAATGAATACCAGTACATTGGAGAGCAGAATGCTGGAAACTTCACCTTTATAAAGCTTAGAAAAGATAATATTGACAACTGGTATAAACTGGAGGAAAGCAGAGATGGTTCTCAGTATCTTTCTGAAGCACTGAGTATTACTGTAACATCTGGGGGCGAAAAACTTTACAATGGTGCTCCTAAGGCCGACAGATTGTTTTATCAAGTTGGACATTTGAGTAAAATCGTTCATAAGGGAAAAGAGGTGGAGTCAACAGGTCCTGTTGGGCCTTTCGAGTTCCTCAGCACCTTAGAAAATAGCGATGTAGTAATTTTCAATAAGGCTAGTTTTGAGGATAACGGGAATAAGGTAACTGCTTTCTATCAACAACCTACTAAAGGGTCGGATGTTATGAAACCTGGGTTACTTCTGAAAGTTGGAAAGAATGCAAAGCTTTGGGATAGAATAAATTTCTTGTCACTAATGATTGCTCTGTTCTTTGGAACATCCGCATTACCACATATCCTAATTCGCTACTATACTGTTCCAAGTCAGCGCGATGCAAGAAAATCGACTGTCGTTGCCATTGCAGCCATTGGGTTCTTCTATATTCTAACACTTTACATGGGCCTTGGAGCAATGATAAATGGCGTGAACGATATGGAAAGCAGCAATATGTCGGGTCCTCTTTTGGCAAAATCGTTTGGGGTTGGGTTATTCTCAATAATTTCGGCAATTGCATTTGCAACGGTACTTGGTACTGTTAGTGGACTAATCGTTGCTTCATCGGGAGCTATAGCTCACGATTTTGTGGATAAATACCTTAAAGTTGAAATGACCGATAAGCAAAAAGTTCGTGCTGGTAAGCTTTCAGCTTTTGCCGTTGGAATCTTTGCAATTATTCTAGGAATACTCTTTAAGGGGATGAACGTATCGTTTTTAGTTGGCCTTGCCTTTGCCGTCGCAGCTTCAGCAAACTTACCATCGATACTTATGGTAATCTTTTGGAATAAAACAACTTCTCGAGGTATAGCAAGCTCCATTGTTGTAGGTATCCTTTCATCGGTAATAATCATTCTGCTTTCGCCAAGTATGTACGAGCGCTATGGCCTTCTAAAAGCCGATGCAATTATTCCGTTCGATAACCCTGCAATCATCTCAATGCCTCTTTCTTTTATTGTCCTGATTGTTGTTTCTCTACTTACTCAGAAGAAGAAGTAGTGTTTATATAGAATAAAAAAAACTGATTATCAGGTGGAATCTTTTTGAGATTGAAACCGATAATCAGTTTTTTTGTTGCTTTTTGTTAGCTTTGACTTTTAAGCTTATCTAGTTCATGTTTAAGGGTTTCATAGCTTTCACGGTAGTACTCCAGTTCTTCGAGGCTTTCACGCATGCGCTCCTCCTTCTCCTGGATCTCCTGCGATTGTTCCTGGAATTGCTGAATGAGATTAATGTTTCGCTCATTCATCCTCACGTTATTTAGGTTTGTTGCAATGTTGAAAGCAATCTTTTCAATGAATTCAATCTCAATGGGTTTAAACTCAGCGAAGCTAGCCAGCTCAACTACACCATAAACGGCCTCATCGGTCGATAATGGGATTAGAAGTAGGGTAGCTGGGGCATTTTGACCGAGTCCAGAGTTTACCTTAAAGTATTCTTTCGGAACGCTGTTGATAAGCTTGGTTTCCTTATCGGAAAAGGTTGCACCAACAAGTCCGTCACCCGGCTCAATTTTTTTGTTATGCTTCTTCATCCCAATTTCACAACCATAGTCGGCTACCATCTCAAGGAAGGGTTCTGATGGGTCATCATCATTGATAACGTAAAGAGCACCCATCTTCACATCCAGATACTTTACAAGTGCACCAAGAACTTTTTGGCTGAGAATTTTGAAGTCGTTCTTGTTAGCCGATAAAACATCGTTTATTTGAGTTAGTCCAACATTCATCCATGTTTGCTGCTTCTCTTTTTCCTGATGCTCTAAAAGAATCTCATGCTGTTTCTGAAGCTCGTGGGTTCGCATCTCTATGTTCTTCTCAAGGCTTTGTTTTTCAAGAAAAAGCTGGTGACTTAGATCTTCATTCTGGTTTATGGCTCTGGCTGATTTACTGGTTATTGTGAACGATTGAAGAAGCATAAAGAAAACAAGTCCGTAAGGTGCAACGTAGGCTGTTTGGACAATGCCCATGCTGCTCAGAACATCGTTTATTGCAGTGGCGTAAAGAATAAACATTCCTAAGAAAGTGAGCAGTGCTCCAGGCCGATTTCGTAAAGCAGCAACCAAAAGCACTCCGAAGGTCAAGTATAGCCCACCAAGTAAGAGGTACAGTTCAAAAAACATGTTAAACTTTCCATAAACGATTGTAGGAGTAGCGAAAATGAAAAGGGATATTGCTGCTCCTAAAACTACCATCGTATTCTTCATCCAAACCCTAAAATCGTCTTTGAAGAGGTGGTAAATAAAAAGCGCAAAGAAGGGAATCGTTCCATAGCCCGAGAAATTATCGAGTTTTGACATTAACTCCCAGCTAATATCAGGAAAAATAAACCCAAGAATCCTATCCCCTGTGGTTAGGTTTCGAAGAATCATCACCAGGGTGAGAATCCCAAAGTACAAGTTCGACACATCTTTCCTTCGGAAAAGGTAAAGATTGATGTGATTTATTCCAATGATAAGTATTATTCCAATTACAATGATGTTAAGAAGATCATTACTCCGACTACTTTTTCTAACCATCTCATAATCACCAAAAAAAACAGGCCAAGGTAGTCCTGCTCTTCGGTGCGAGAAATTTGATACCTGAATAACTATTTCAATCTCATCGGTCTTATCTACCCTTGGGTCGAGTGAAAAGGGAACTTCCTGTGCCTTAAATTGTGGTTTATGCTCTTCTTTTGTTTTACCAACTGTGCCCACACTAGTTTTCAGTTGACCATTAATCCAAAGGTTGTAGCTGGTAAAAACTGAGGGCAACTTCAACGAATACAGCCTTGTCGATTCATCGGACGATTTACGGATAACCAAGCGGTAGGTTGCAAAACCTTGATTTGGTAACTTCTCTCCATTAAGCTTATAGGTAGCCCAAGATTTGGGAATAACCACATATTGAGGAGTAATTGCCCTTGAGGTGTCTTTAAAATCCTTTGGTTCAAGTAGTTGATTCCAGTAAAACTCACATTCCCCCTCTACTTTTAGAATTATTTTCGAAGAAGTATTATGCTTTAGATTCAGAACACCCTCCTTGAAAAGGTTTTTTTGGTTGCTGAAAGAAACAAGGGATAGTAGAAGCCCTAAAAAAGAAATTGCTATTTTGTTAAAAATCCTCATGGCTGTGTTGATTACGAATATGCTATAAAACTATACCATTTTTCTCAAAAAGTAAACAATTATGAATTTTTATTTCAAATTCTAAACTTTTGCTTTACTTTGGGGAAAAACAAAAATACTATGCAGATAATTGTTCTTGGGTCGGGAATGGTAGGTAGAGCCATTGCTTTTGACCTATCAAAGCAGTTTAGCGTTACAGCAGTCGATATCGATTCAAACGCTTTAGACATTGTATCGGGTTACGGGGTGAAAACATGTAAAGCCGATTTGAGCAGTAGTGAGATAATCAAAAAGTTGGTTGCCGATTTTGACCTGGTTGTGTCGTGCGTTCCAGGATTTATGGGGTATCGAACCCTGGAGGCAATTATTGAATCGAAGAAGCCAGTTGTTGATATTTCCTTTATGCCCGAGGACTTCATGCTTTTAAGTGAGAAAGCGAAGCAACTTGGCGTATGCGCTATTGCCGACTGCGGTGTGGCACCTGGTATGCCCAACGTTTTCTTGGGGTATCACACACAGCACATGCAAGTTACAGAGTTTTTCTATATGGTTGGCGGGCTTCCTAAAGCAAGATATTATCCATTCCAGTATAAGGCGCCTTTTTCGCCAATCGATGTTATTGAGGAGTACACTCGTCCTGCTCGCTATAAAGAGAATGGAAAGATTGTAGTAAAACCTGCAATGAGCGATCCAGAGCTGTACCGATTCGATAGGGTTGGTGACCTTGAGGGGTTTAACACCGATGGACTACGGTCGTTACTTGCAACCATGGAGCATATTCCAAACATGCGCGAAAAGACTCTCCGTTACCCAGGGCATATTGCATTCATTCAAGCACTTAAGGCTGCTGGTTTTCTTTCTACAAACCCTATTAATGTAAATAACAACGAGTTGATACCTCTTGAGGTTACCTCTAGAATTCTTATAAATGAATGGAAACTGGAGGTTGATGAGCCTGAATTCACGGCTATGAGGGTTATTATTAAAGGAATAGATAAAGGTAAGGAGAAGACTATTACTTACGACCTTTTCGATGAATTCGACCCGATAACAAGACAATCGTCGATGGCGAGAACTACCGGCTATACCGCTACTGCTGCTGTAAACCTCATATCATCGGGCCTATTTACAAGTAGTGGCGTTTTCCCTCCTGAACTGGTTGGGATGAAAGCAGATTGTTTTAATGCTATTCTCAAGTATTTAAACGATAGGGGATTAGTGTACAGCAAAAAGGAAGAGTAGAGTCTTTTTTTTTAAGAATGGGTTAGTTTTGAGTTGAAATTAAAAATCAATAGGTTATGCTCAAAAAGACTAAAATAGTTGCAACCATTTCCGATAAGCGATGCGATATCGATTTTATTCGTGAGCTTTTTCTTGCTGGGATGAATGTTGTTCGCCTGAATACGGCTCACCTTAGCATTGAGCAGGCAAAGAAGGTAATCGATAATGTAAGGCTAGTATCTGATAGAATTGCCATTTTGGTTGATACAAAGGGTCCTGAGATTCGTACTTCCAGCCTCGGAAGCGAGGTAAAGGTAGAAACAGGTGATATTGTTAGGGTCTTTGGAAACCCAACTGGCGAGTCGCACGAAGGAATTCTTTGTGTTTCCTATTCAGCTATAGCCCAAGAGGTTCAAAAAGGTAATTACCTGCTTATTGACGATGGTGAGATAGAGCTAAGGGTTGTAAGCAAGGAGCGAGACCACTTGGTTTGTCAGGCAACCAATCCAGGGGTCATAAAGTTTCGAAAAAGTGTAAACATCCCAAATGTTTGCATTAACCTCCCTTCGCTAACGCAGAAAGACATAGAATTTATTGAGTTTGCCATCGACTATAACCTCGATTTCATTGCCCATTCCTTTGTTCGTACCAAACAGGATGTGCTCGATATAAAGCAAATATTGAAGAAGCACGACAGCCCAATCAAGGTTATAGCAAAGATCGAGAACCAGCAGGGTGTCGATAACATTGACGAAATCCTTGATCAAACCTATGGTATCATGGTTGCTCGGGGTGATTTAGGTATTGAAATACCTGCCGAGAAGATTCCAACAATCCAGCGTTACCTTATCGACAAATGCGTTCAAAGCAAAAAACCTGTAATCATTGCAACCCAGATGCTTCACACCATGATTGAGCACCCTCGACCAACCCGTGCAGAAATTAATGATGTAGCAAGCGCCATTTATCAACGTGCCGACGCAATTATGCTTAGCGGTGAAACCGCTTACGGGTTGTATCCTGTAGATGCTGTGAAAACAATGACCAGCGTTGCCAATGAGGTTGAAAGTCAGCTAGAACCGAATGTAGGAATTGATTTAACACGAATACATAATACTATAACTGCAACGCTGGCAAGGGGAGCAGTTGAAGCATGTAAATCGTTACTCATTAAGGCAATTGTTATTGATACAATGTCTGGCAGAACGGGACGCTATCTTTCGGCTTTCAGAGGAAGAATTCCAATTTATGCCATGTGTTACAATCAAACAGTAATGCGTCAGCTGGCACTTTCCTATGGTGTGTTGGCCAACTTCATGAAACCTCATAATACTCGTGATAGCTTTTTAAACGAAGCAATTTCAAAGTTGCTGGAAAAGGATAAAATTGGTTCGGAGGATTTGGTTGTTGTAATTGGTGGTAGTTTTGGACCTTCCAACGGGGCATCGTTCATGGAGATAAGCAGGGTGAAAAATCTTTTGTGATATTTATAGCTGAAATCATTTTTTCGTTTCTTCATCAATTAATATTACATGATATTGGAATGATTATTCTTGATAACCTTCTTTTAAAGAATAGACACTTTTTACTATTTCTCTTTTTTATTGTAACTCAAACTCCTTCATATTCACAACGTTTTCCAGAAAATTACTACAGGGCACAGGCTGCACTCATTAACCAAAACTACACATTAGCTGGGGTTTACATCGACTCAGCAATTGCAAATAATTCGTCTAACCCCAATTTCTGGCTTCTACGAGGAGAGATTAACTATAGAAAGTTAAACTTTCATGAAGCAATCAATGATTTCCTAATTGCCGAGAAGCACCGCAAGGAAACAGCCTACTACTGGTTAGCTCGCAGTTACTCAATGCTTAGCGATACCGCGACTGCTTTTGAGTACCTTTTGCTTCATCTTGCTTTACCTAATAAGCAATTTGAGGCAACTATTCTGCTTGATTCAGCCTTTGTGTCGTTACACTTAACACCACGTTGGAAGAAGATTTGGCTTACAGATTGGTATAGTGCAAACGAGAGGCTTTTAGCAGAGGTTGCTTACCTTTTTTCGCTTAAGGATTGGGATGGAGTCATCGATTTACTTAATCAACGGTTTGATGGAAGATCGGTACGGCATCAATTTCTTGCCTACCGAGGTGAAGCATACTATTATACTGCTAGCTATCGGGCTGCCGAGACCGATTTCTCAAGTGCTTTGAAACTAAACCGAAGAAATCATAGGTACATGGCTTGGCTTTCTCGATCGTGTATTGCTCAAGGAAAGCTACGAAAAGGGATACGATTGCTTGGGACCGCCATTGATTTGTCGGGTGGTGAGCCAACGTACTTTGCCCTTAGGGCAGATGCTTTCGCGAAGATGAACGATTTTGAAAGGGCAACCGAAGATATTTTGTACTATCTATCCTTCTATCCCGATGACAAGGAAGCCATTTCGCTTTTTGTACTTTGTGCCATTGAAACACGAAGGTATATTGCTGCACTTTCTCACCTAAACAGACTTATCAAGTTACAACCCATTGCCTGGGATAATTACTACCAACGTGCTTACATTTACATGCAATCAGATAACTGGCATGTTGCTTTAATCGATTTGAATGAGGCTGTTAGGTTGAACCCTACAAGTAAGGAAGCATTCCTCAGAAGAGGAATCTGTTTCCAAAAGTTAGGAAGAATCAAGGATGCCTGCTCCGACTGGCGTGAGGCTCAAAAACTAGGTAGCTTCGATGCTCAGGAATATCTTTATAAGTATTGCAGGTAGAGGCTTAATTGAGTCAACGGCTAGGGGTGGATAGTGTGGGGAATCGAACTAACATCGGGGTTCGTCCCCAACGAAATCCTTTCCTGCCACCTGTATACGTAGGACAGGCTGGTTGGCAACACCCCTTGTTATGTCTTCGCCTTTTTTTTCAGATACATTGGGTTATGCTACAAATTTTATCTTGCTAATGTTTTCTGGTATATGTCTTTGACTCCAAAGAATGTATTGTGCACCTTTACTGTCAAGTGCTGATAGATACTCTTCACTTACTTCTCTGTCAATGTCATTAATTATAGCAAGTCCAATTATTTCTTTCTCAGTTTGTTGCTCTCGAACTTTTTTAATATCGTCCCATGTAAACAAAAAGTGAGGTAGATTCATTTTATTTACGGAATTGAATGACTTTATTACAATTTCAGTATTTCTATATGCAATTTGAAAGTCAAAAGTAAATTCAAGTCCTGTACTGCCTTTAGAAATAAAATATGGTGTATAGATAAGTTCCTGTTCATCTAAATATGACTTAACGTCTTCCCTGAAAACTGATGCAACAGTATGCCTCGCCAAATAGTACATATCTGCTGTTTCAGAAATAGCTGATATTAAATTTAATTTTTTTTGAGGGAAATCTTTTTCAGTCGCTTCGGTGATTAATTCATCATTATTTATTCGAACACCATAATTTATGAGTATTCTATCAAGAATTTCTTTTCTTTTTGGTGAGCGTGTTATTTCTAAACCACTTAATTCTAAATCTCTAAGTGTATTGCCATCATCCGATAGAATAATTCTATTACCTTCTTTTTTTGCGTAGATATCGACTGTGTCATTAAATAAACCAATAAAAGGCGTACTAATTTCTACCCAATCAGATGAAATGCCAGCAGAGACTAAAGTTTTTTCCTTAAGAAAAGAGTAATAATCGTCCATTAAAGTATTTATCCAATTCATATTATTCTCATTTGATGGCTAAAAGTCATAGCAGTTTTAAGGTTTATTTTTTGAAAAAAAGCATTAAGTGTTCTTGTGTAATCTTCTCTGCCATTTAGTTGTTTTACAGGAAAATCATCTACTTCTAAAGGTATAGCCCAAGCTAAAGGTTTATAGCCATCTACTACATAATGTATGTGACCTGCATAATCATCTAACCATAGTCCTGCGAATTGTTTGAAAATTATTGGAACTGTTTCAATTATTTCAACAGGATTAAAATGTCGCCCATTAAAATCAACTCTCAATAAACCGTTTTGAGTGCTATTATCTTGATGATGTAAACTAATTTTTAGAGATTTTTTCACTTTCTTTAATGTTGACAAACAGATTTTGGTCTAAGTCGTCAGGTGCTGATAGCGTCAGGCAAATACTCATAGGAAACTGTATTTCCACTAAAAAGGTTTCTACAATTTCACCATTCTGAACTATATATTTGTCAAGTCCAATAAGATATTCAGCAAGTTCTACAGTCATTTTTTACTAAATTACTTTTAGCTTTCAAATGTACAAATTTTTCTATTCGGTTTCATTCTCCGTTTCGTTTTTTAGGGTGAGGCATAACTAACTAATAACTAAACATGTTTTTAATCATAATCGTTTTACCTGTTTTTTTTGATAATCTTTCTTTAGCAATCGAATTATTTTTATTATGTTTGGCTATTCCACATAAATCCACTAACCTATTGATAATCAATAAATATTTTTACTCATGATTGTTCTAGTATTGAATTGCGGTAGTTCTTCTATTAAGTATCAAGTGATTGATATGTGCGAAAAAGAAAAACTTTTAGCCAAAGGAATCGTTGAGCGAATTGGAATTACCGATGGTATTTTAACCCACAAGCCCGAAGGCAAAGAGCGCCTTGAACTTGTGAAAGACATTCCTGATCATACAGTTGGAATCAACTTGATTCTAAAAGCTCTTGTTGATGAGAAGAATGGAGTGATAAAAAGTCTTGATGAGATTCGTGCTGTAGGGCATAGAGTAGCTCATGGAGGTGAATTCTTCACTGAAAGCAGTCTCATCACCGAAAAAGTGAAGCATGAGATTGAGAAGTGTATAGAGCTTGCTCCACTCCATAATCCGGCAAACCTTAAGGGTATCCTTTCAATGGAGAGTTTACTCCCTGGTGTCCCTCAAGTGGCGGTTTTCGATACATCGTTCCACCAAACCATGCCGAAACATGCATACATGTATGCTATTCCATACGAGTACTATGAGAATTTCAAGATTCGCAAGTATGGTTTCCATGGTACTAGCCACAAATTTGTTGCTAAGAAAGCATGCAAAATATTGGGGCTTGACTTTGAAAAGGTCAACATAATTACCTGTCATCTTGGTAATGGTGCTTCCATTTGTGCAATTAAGAATGGAAAGTCAGTTGATACCTCAATGGGATTCACCCCTGTTGATGGTTTGATAATGGGTACCCGTTGCGGGAATATCGATCCCGGGGTATTGCTCTACATTGCTGAAAGAGAAAACCTTAACTTCAAGGGAATTAGCGATTTAATTAATAAAAAGAGTGGAGTTGCTGGAGTATCAGGGCTTTCATCGGATATGCGTGACCTTGAGAATGCTGCTGCCGAAGGCCATGAGAGGGCAAAGCTTGCTTTGGATATGTACGACTATAGGGTCACACAGTTTGTTGGATCTTACGCTGCCATTATGGGTGGTGTTGACCTGATTATCTTCACAGGTGGAATTGGCGAAAACGATAGCGTACTTCGTGAAGAGGTTTGTAAAACGTTAGCGTTCATGGGAGTAGATTTCGATGCAGATAAAAACAGAGGGGTTAGAGGTAAGGACGTACTTATTACCAAACCCGATTCAAAGGTAAAGGCAATGGCCATAACTACAAACGAGGAACTGGTTATTGCTTCCGATACTGCATACATCGTCAGCAGACTTAAGAAGTAATCAATGCCAAATTCCTTTATTCCAGCTTGCAACAGCTTGCCTGTCGTTAGACAGTGCAAGTTTTAACATTTAACCTTTAACCCAGCTTGCACCAGCCTGCCGGCTGGCAGGGCAGACAACCTTTAACCTTTAACCTTGTTTATTAACAACTTAAAACCCCAAAAATATGTCAATAACAAAACTTGATCAGCTTTTTGATGTACTTAAAAGTAAACCCAGAAAACGTTTAGTGGCTGCTTATGCCAACGATGATCACACCATCGAGGCAGTTAGTATGGCTGTTGATATGGGTATTGTTGAAGCGACCCTTGTTGGCGATGAGCCAACCATTAAAAGCGTTTGCGCTACGCACAAAATTGACCCATCAAAATTCAGAATCGTTCAGGAGAACGATGAGATGAAAGCAGCGAACAAAGCCGTTGAGCTAATCAACAAAGGCGAAGGCGATGTTTTGATGAAGGGCCTTGTTAGCACCGACAAGTACATGCGTGCTATTCTTAACAAAGAAACGGGTCTTATGCCACCTAAGGCAATTCTTTCACATGTTACGGTTGTACAGGTGCCAACCTATCATAAACTTCTAGTTGTTAGCGATGTGGCTATTATTCCTGCACCTGACCTGAGCCAGAAGATTGCCCTTACCAACTACATCATTCAGGTTGCACATTCCTTGGGTATTGAGAAACCAAAAGTGGCTATACTTGCAGCCACCGAGCAGGTTTCTGCGGCCATGCCAGCATGTGTCGATGCAACTATCCTCTCGAAAATGGCTGATAGGGGTCAGATTAAAGGAGCACTTATCGATGGTCCACTTGCTCTTGATGTTGCAATAGATATGGAATCGGCACAGATTAAGAAGCTTACAGGTGAAGTTGCTGGTGATGCCGATTGCATTCTTTTCCCAAATATTGAAAGCGGTAATGTGTTCTTTAAAACATGCACAAAGCTTGCTAAGGCCGAGCTTGGAGCTATGGTTGTTGGCGCAAAAGTGCCATGTGTTCTTACATCACGTGGCGATAGCGTACAGTCGAAAATGTACTCCATAGCTTTGGCGGCCAATGCTGCAAAATAAATTAATCAAAAATAAATATCGTCATGGAAGATATTAAGATTCTTGCTATTAACCCTGGCTCGACTTCAACGAAAATTGCAGTTTATAGAAACACCAAGTCTGTGTTTCTTAAAACATTAAGGCATCAAACTGAAGAGTTAAGCCGTTATGCAAAGATTGCTGACCAATTTGAGTTTCGAAAGGAAATAATCCTCAGAGAGCTTCAAGAGGCCGACCTTGATATCCAAAAAATTACTGCTGTAGTGGGCCGTGGAGGTTTAATTAAACCTATCGAATCGGGTGTTTACATGGTGAATGATAGGATGAAAGAGGATTTAAGGAATTCTATCAGGGGCGAACACGCTAGTAATCTTGGTGCACTTATTGCCGATGATATTGCAAGAAGCCTACCCAATGCTAAAGCATACATCGCAGATCCAGTGGTAGTTGACGAGTTGCAGGATGTTGCGAGGATTTCGGGTCATCCTAGGTTTGAGCGGGTATCAATCTTCCATGCACTCAACCAGAAAGCTATTGCAAGGCAGTATGCTAAAAGCCTCGACAAGAAGTACGAAGAGCTGAACATCATTGTTGCTCATCTTGGAGGTGGTATTTCTGTGGGAGCCCATTGCAATGGAAGGGTAATTGATGTGAACAATGCTCTCGATGGTGAAGGACCTTTCTCGCCCGAAAGAGCGGGAACTATTCCAGCCGGTCAACTTGCTAAGCTGTGCTTCAGCGGTGAGGTTACTCTCGATGATGTGAAGAAGATAATTACTGGAAAAGGAGGACTGGTAGCACATGCTGGCACCAACGATGCTTACGAGGTGGAAATGAAAGCAAAAGCAGGCGACAAGAAAGCTCAACTTCTACAGGATGCTATGGCATACAATATAGGGAAATATATTGGTCAAATGGCTGTGGTACTTAAGGGAAGGGTAGATGGAATAATTCTTACAGGTGGAATTGCCCATAACCCATACCTTGTAGAGTATGTGAAGGAAATGGTTGGCTTTATTGCTCCAGTTGCGGTTTATCCTGGCGAGGACGAAATGCAAGCACTTGCAATGAATGCTTTGATGGTGATTAGAGGTGAGGTTTTAGCTAAGGAATACAAGTAATTCCAGTAGAGATAGTTCAAAGGCGATGCCAAAGAGAGATTTACAGTGATACTATCTGTAAGGCTTGCTTTGGCATCGTTTTACTTTTTATCCCCTTGGAAAGGAGCGGGGCATTCAATACAACAATTTAATCTGCTTTTGTAAGCTTATACCTAAAGCCAAGATTGAAGTTTAACCATCCGATAAACCATGGGTAATTGCTGCCCATTGCATAGAACTCTTCAAAACTTGTAATCTCAGGTTTAATTATAAAAGCCAAGCTTATCCTTTTACTGAAAACTTCATTTACTTCCATTTCAGTAATTAACCCAAGGCCAATTCTATTCATGAACATCTCCTTTCTGTTTTTTCTGAAACTTGGATAGTCACCACTAGGCAAATAATTAAAACTTTGATTAGTGAAAAAGTAGTTTAGCCCAAGGGATGGTCCTAGAAAGATTTTCGATTTTTGATTATTAACCAGCAGAACCGTGTAGCTTAGCCCTAAATCTAACCTTATATTGCTAGGTTCAACAATAGCAATACTATAGCTAATTCCATCAGGATTAGTGATATCGTTATATTTCCCCGAATAATTTGAGTAACCGACTGTAAAACTTATTTTTCTTTTCGTTCTAACGGAAAGCTCATAACCTAAACCAAAACCATACGCTTTGCTGTATTCCTTTGCCGAACCCGATGAGTAAACTCCATTTACAGCTACTTGCTGTCCAAATGATAACATTGGAAGCAGCCATAGCAGGGCAAGAATTGCTTTTTTCATGGTTGGACATTTAATTATTACTCGATTAAGAAGGTATGTAAGCTCAGCATTATTTATTCAAGATATAACCAAATCTTGCCCCAAGGGCAATATGAGGGAAAGACTCCTCACCCTCACTTCGATAAGTATAGTAACCAAACAAATCGTATTGTTTTTTTGGCCCTTGCCCTTGAGATTTCTTAACATCAGAATATGTAATTGATCTGGTTGCTTGACCAAAGCCCCAGTAAACATCAACAGTTACCTTTTTCGATGGTATAAACTTCATGCCCCCCTTTAGGTGAAAGCCATACTTTACTCGTGAAAGGTTTGCACTACTGTAGCAAATGGTTTCGACCGAATTCGCAGGGTAGTAATGATCGTTTGTCATTCTGCACTGCAAACTGATTAGGAATAGTTCTGTTGCCCCATAAACAGCGACTCTTGGAAGAACCCAATCAATGTAATACCTTACCTCTGGTCGAACTTCAAAAAGGAAATAATTTTCGCTCCAATGCCCATTCCTAAGGGTAGCACTCCCAGATTCTGTGCTTCCTGCACCAATGTCGAGGAGGTAACCTAATCCACTTTTCAAAGGGAAGTACTCCACTCCAAGCCTCAATCTGGGAGTATTATCAATGAGAGAAAATGGCATTATATGTGTTTGTGTTTGCTTAAAAACCGATTGATTGTCCTGCCCATTCAACTGGCATGTTAGACATAGTGTTATTAATGAGTGTATTGCGATTTTTTGTAGTATAGAACTCATTTTGACAACAATTTATTTAATGGGATAATTGGATTATTCCAAAAATAATTACATTCTATTCGGGACATCAATACCAAGAAGCCACATCGATTGCTTTATTACAGAAGCAACGGCTCTAGAAATTATTAGTCGCAAGTTGCGAACGTCATTGTTTTCTTCCTTAAGAATTGGGAAATCGTGATAAAACTGGTTGTATTCTTTAGCAAGCTCGTAGCAGTAGTTTGCCACAAGCGCAGGGCTGAGATCCATGCCTGCTTGTAAAACGATCCCAGGAAACATTGAAACCATTTTAACAAGTTCTCTTTCCTTGCTACCTATTTCAGTATCAGGTGTATTGTTAGGTATCGAGAGGCCAACCTCCGATGCCTTCCTCAGAACCGATTGAATTCGAGCATGGGTGTACTGAATGAAAGGACCAGTATTCCCGTTAAAATCAATCGACTCCTGCGGGTTGAATGTCATATTCTTTTTTGGGTCAACCTTTAGGATGAAGTACTTAAGTGCACCCATACCAACCATCCGCACAATGCTTTCGATTTCGGTTTCGGTTAAGCCATCGAGTTTACCAAGTTCTTTCGACATGTTGTATGCTGTCGAGACCATCTCCTCAATCAGATCATCGGCATCGACAACGGTACCCTCGCGCGACTTCATCTTCCCTTCAGGAAGCTGAACCATACCGTAGGAAAGGTGGAAAAGATGATTGCTCCAATCGTAACCCAGCTTGCTAAGAATAAGTTTTAGTACCTGAAAGTGGTACTCTTGTTCGTTGCCAACCACATAGATGTGGTCATTTAGATGGTATTCGCTAAATCGTTGGAGGGCAGTGCCAATGTCTTGGGTAATATAAACCGATGTTCCATCGGAACGGAGTAGCAGTTTTTCATCCAAGCCATTACTTGTAAGATCAACCCAAACCGAACCATCATCTTTTCTAAAAAAAATGTTTTTACTAAGTCCTTCATTAACAATGCTTTTACCGAGAAGGTAGGTTTCTGATTCGTGGTAAACCCTATCGAATTCAATCCCTAACAATCTGTAAGTAACTTCAAAGCCTTGGTAAACCCAGCTATTCATCCTTTCCCAAAGGGAAAGTACCTCGTTATCTTTAATTTCCCATTTTCGAAGCATTTCCTGAGCTTCGAGCAGAATTGGGGCTTGCTGTTTTGCCTCGTCAATGGCTATACCATTGGAAACCAGACTTTCTACTTGTTTCTTGTATTCCTTGTCAAAAAGCACATAGTAATCGCCAACCAGATGATCGCCTTTCACTCCTTTTGTTTCTGGTGTCTCGCCGTTCGAAAACTTCTGCCATGCAATCATCGACTTGCAAATGTGAATCCCCCTGTCGTTCACAAGGTTTACCTTCAATACCTTATGCCCGTTAGCCTCTAAGATTCTAGAAACTGAAAATCCCAACAGGTTGTTTCGAATATGCCCAAGGTGCAAGGGTTTGTTGGTATTAGGCGATGAGAATTCGACCATTTTTGTAATTCCGCTCGAATCCTTTGGGTTAAACCCATAATTTTCGGAAAGTGCTATGTTATTAAGTTGGTTACACCAAAAGCTACTGCTTAACGAGAGGTTAAGAAAGCCTTTGATAACATTGAAGCCGCTGAAGATAGAACTCTCCTTCAGCAGTTGATTACCAATTTCTTCGGCGGTTTCTTCGGGTTCAAGCTTCGATATTCGTAGAAGAGGGAAAACAACAAGAGTGAAATCCCCCTCAAATTCCTTCTTTGTTTTTTGGATTTGAACAAGCGATGGGTCAACAGAAACACCAAATTTATTTACGATTGCTTTCGTAACAATCTGTGAGATAGAATTTTCAATAAGCATTTTTGAAATTTTAATAAATAACTGCAAATATAGTAAACAATGTTAAGGTTTTTTTTACTGGTAATTGAATAAAAAGACTATTTTTGAAATTAACAAATTTGTTGAAAAATGATTATAAATTCTTCAGTAGCTCCAGTCGGTAAGGAAGATAGGATTATGCTTCTCGACACCCTACGAGGTTTTGCCATTTTTGGTATCCTAATGGTTAACATGCCGCTTTTCTTTCAACCAATAAGCACAATTTTACTTGGTGCTAATCCCGATGCGTCATTGTTACATAAAGCATCAGAATCATTCATTAAATTCTTCTTCGAGGGTAAGTTCTACGTTATTTTTTCATTGCTTTTCGGCTACGGCTTTTGGTTGTTCTTAAGTAAGAAAACAGATGATGGAGTTAACATTATTCCATCCTTTCGACGAAGAGCTTTTTTCCTGCTTCTTTTTGGCTTGCTTCACATAATATTGCTTTGGAACGGAGATATTTTACTGATTTATGCGGTTTATGGCTTCCTCCTTCTTCTTTTCAGAAGAATTTCTGATAGAGGTTTGGTAAAATGGGCTATTTGGGTAGGTATGTTACCTTCAATCCTTATTGGGCTATGGAGTTTGATTTATTATTTGGCGAGTAGTAACCCAGAACTTAAAGCTGAGTTTGATGCTGGTTCGGCTTCACAAGCTCAATTTGCTGAATCGTTAGTTCAGAGTGCAAGCAATACATTTAGTTCAGGATTATTCTCTGAAATTGTTTCCATTCGTGTTCAGGAGTATTTAGCAATGCTTCCTGGGTATCTCCTTATTTTTAGTCCAATGGTACTTGCCATGTTTTTTCTCGGGATTGTTGCTGCTCGTAGGCAATTACTGGAGAGTCCTCAGCACAATGCCCCAATGTTTAAAAAACTTTTGATTTGGAGTGGAGTTATAGGTGTTATTCTTAATGCAGTTTATGTTGTATCATACCTCAAAGCAGAGGCTAGCTCGCCGACAATATGGCAGTTTCTATCAACACTAACTCATGCTATTGGAGGGTTAGCATTTGGACTTTTTTACGTTTCGGGTATAGCAATCCTTTTGGCTAAAGGTATGCTGAAAAAAATTTCCAAATACCTTTCGGCTGTGGGTAGAATGGCTTTGTCAAACTATTTAACCCATTCACTGGTCTGTGCGTTTCTATTCCATTCATACGGTTTGGGTCTTTATGGAAAGATAGAAATATGGCATGGAATTGTGCTTACAATACTAATTTTTTGCGCTCAAATACCAATAAGTGTCTGGTGGTTAAGACGTTTTAGGTTCGGTCCACTCGAATGGATGTGGAGGAGTTTAACCTACTGGGAGGTTCAACCTTTCCGTTTATAGAAAGCATTACTTGTACCAAGCTGTCGGTTAAGTTTTAAGAAGGCTTAATTCAAGTAAGGGGAAAAGCAAGCTAATTCTCTAAGGTTTTCACAAAGTACGACACCTTTTCCATGGAAGTAATCATATCGTACTCTTCTAAATAAACGCTTTCAGGAACTATTAGAGGAGTAGTTGTAAAGTTCAGAATCCCCTTTATACTGGCTTGAACAAGCATCTCGGCTATTGCTGGTGCGGTATCTGGTGGCGATGCGATGATTGCTATTGAAATTCTATTCTTATCAACTACCGATTTGAGGTCACGAATATGATAGCAATGAACACCTGAAATAACCCGATCAATTTTATTCTCATCCACATCGAAGGTAGCAACCACATTCAATTTAGCCCTTTTGCCTGTGAAGTAAGTAGTTACGGCTCTTCCTAGGTTTCCCATTCCAATAACTGCAACATTGAAACCTACGGGATGGTCGATAATGCTTCCAATAACATCGATAAGTTCCTTGGCATCGTAACCACGTTTCTTTACACTTGAATAGCCAATAAGCATGAGATCTCTACGAACCTGAACAGCAGTGATATTATGCAACCCGGCCAGTTCGTGAGAGTAAATATAGTTTTTTCCCTTTGCAAGACATCCTAGTAAGGTACGCCTGTACTCGCTCAAACGTTCAATGGTTTTCTCGGGCAGTTTATTCATTTTTTGTTGGGTTAAATTGAAACACAGTAAACTCTATTCAATCAACAAAAATATTGAAATAATCTAATATTATTGTAGTGAAAGGCTTTCTAATTTTGCGAATGCCTATCTTTGCCAATAAAATCGTACGATGATACTTTTTCCCAACGCAAAGATTAACCTTGGTCTGTTTATCACTCAGAAACGACCCGATGGTTTTCATAACATTGAAACAATTTTTTATCCTGTAAAGGGATTATGCGATATTCTTGAGATAATTATTTCTCCCGATACTGATGCTAGCTTCGAATTCTCTGGTAGTGGAATTCCTATTGACTGCAATACTGAAGATAATATTTGTACCAGAGCATATAATGCTATCAGTAAGGATATTGAATTGCCAAAAGTAAAGGTTCATCTTCACAAACAGATACCTTTAGGTGCAGGTCTTGGTGGAGGATCAGCCGATGGTGCGTTTACTCTTCAAGCCCTAAACAGTCTGGTTGATAAACCATTGTCATCCACTAAAATTGAAGAGATTGCCCTCGAACTGGGTAGCGATTGCCCCTTTTTTCTTAGAAATATCCCTTGCTTTGCAACAGGAAGGGGAGAAGTGTTGAACCCCATCGACTTGAACCTTAATGGCTACTATCTGATGATTGTAAACCCTGGAATTCATGTTAATACAGGAAAAGCCTATAGCCTTTCCAAGCCAGTCCTCCCAACAAACAATCTAACGAAGTGCATTGATCTTCCCGTTGAAGATTGGAGTAGCTTCATGGTTAACGATTTTGAGAAGGTAGTTTTTTCTGAATACCCTATCATCGAGCAAGTTAAGGCTGAACTTTACAAATTGGGGGCATCTTTCGCTAGCATGTCGGGAAGCGGGTCAACCGTTTTTGGAATCTTTAGAGAAAAACCAAAAAGAAGTGGGCTGCTCAATGATATGTTTGTTCACATTTCGACCCTATAAGTTAATGATTCAATTTTTAATGATATGATTCCCTATCTGCAAGCCATTAATATATCAAAATCCTTCGGAGTTCTTGAACTTTTTCACGGATTGCATTTTGCCATAGGAAAAGATCAACGGGTGGGACTAATAGCCCGAAACGGAACGGGTAAAACAACACTCTTAAGGATAATATCAGGGTTTGAGTCGGCTGATGAAGGGGAAATTGTATGGCAGAATGATCTTCGTGTTGCCCATCTCGACCAGAACCCCCTCCTTGATCCCTCAAAGTCAATCCTTGAGAATGTCTTTCATTCCGATAGGGAGAAGACCCAGGTGGTGACACAATACCAAAATGCTCTTGAAGTTCAATGCAAGGATAAGTTGCAATCGGCTCTTGATGAGATGGATAGGCATAATGCTTGGGATTTGGAGGTGAAAGCCAAACAGATACTAGGTAAGCTGAAAATTGATAATCTTCAACAAAAAGTATCAACCCTTTCAGGTGGACAGCAGAAAAGGGTTGCCCTTGCTTCAACCCTTATTACTGAACCCGATTTTCTCATACTCGATGAGCCTACTAACCATCTGGACCTGAAAATGGTGGAATGGTTGGAGGCTTACGTGAAGAGCGCGCGAATTACGCGGCTGATGGTTACTCATGATAGATTCTTTCTCAATAGGGTGTGTACCGACATTATTGAGTTGGATGGTAAAGAACTGTTCTGGTATAAAGGGAATTATTCCTATTACCTTGAGAAACGACAGGAGCGAGTTTCTGCCAGGAGTGCTCAGATTGAAAAGGCTTCAAATCTTTACGTAAGGGAGCTTGACTGGATGCGGCGTTCACCACCTGCAAGGACAACCAAAGCGAAGTACCGAATCGATGCATTCTATGAGTTAAGGGCAAGGGCAACTCAGCGTTTCAGTAATAGCAACGTGAGAATAAATGTTGGGGCTGCTAGACTAGGTAAGAAAATACTTGAGGTGAAGGGGTTAGAGAAATCGTTTGGGAGCATTACCATTCTTAAAAATTTTTCATACACATTCAACCGTTTTGAGCGTTTAGGAATTGTAGGAGATAATGGAACAGGTAAATCAACATTTCTTAATCTGATAACCAGTTCGTTACAAGTCGATAAGGGAGTTATTGAGGTTGGGGAAACCATTGTTTTTGGGTACTATCGTCAGGAAGGGATGAATATTAGGGATGACCTGAAAGTAATTGATGTAGCTCGTGAGGTGGCCGAAGTTGTTACCCTGAGTGATGGCAAAACGCTTTCTGTTTCCCAATTCCTCTCCTTCTTCCTTTTCACCCCCGATGTACAGAATGCCTTTGTGTACAAGTTAAGCGGAGGTGAAAAGCGAAGGCTTTACCTGCTAACCATTCTTATGCGAAACCCAAATTTCCTTATTCTCGACGAGCCCACAAACGATTTGGACATAGAAACCCTTAATGTGCTAGAGGAGTATCTTGAAGGTTTCCCTGGAGTTGTTCTTGCAGTCTCGCACGATAGACATTTCCTCGATAAGGTTGTCGATGGTCTTCTTATCTTTGAAGGGAATGGAGAGGTTAGCGGTTTCCCTGGGTCTTACTCCGACTACTATGATTGGAAAAAAGCCCTGCAGAAGGAGCAGCAATCAGCGAAACAACCAGTTGCTAAAGAGAAACCTAAATCGGATACTTTAAAGGTACGAAAACTTACATTCTCTGAGAGAAGAGAACTTGAAACCCTATCTCACGAGATAGAAAAACTTGAAACAGAAAAGAAGGAATTGGAATCCTTGTTAAGTCGTGAAAATCTCAATCACGAAGATATAATGCTAAAATCGAAACGTATAGCTGAAATAATCAATTTGCTTGATGTAAAAGGAGAGCGCTGGCTTATTCTAATGGAAATTGATGAAAACGCAAGCTAATATAAGGTTATAATTCAGTAACTTAACCTTGTTTCCTTCTAACCATTACTGCAAGGTATATGCTAAAAGCAATTGTAGTTATAACTTGAATGTAGATTGGTGTAGCTATAATCCTATCGCTTGATTTAACGATAAACCCAATAATTATAAACTTTACGAGATAATACGCAACCTTACTTATAATTATTGAACTTAGTATTGCAGCAAAAGCATTCTTATATCGATTGAAGAGGAGATGGAATACCCATACATTCAATAGTAACTCACCCGATATAAGCATCATTTTATAAAAAACGGGATGTGCAGAAACAAGGAAGCTGAAAAGGGGTAGAGTAAGTGCAATGATAAAGGCATTTGAACGTGAAGTGTGTACTAAAGCAAGAATAATTGCAATCCGCATTGGTTCAATTAGATAAAGTGGAAAATTTAGCATGTGTGAGATTGTAGGTACAAAGTAAATGAAAGCCAATGCAAGAAAATCGAACAATGCGTAACTTAAAGTATTTCTGACAGTTAATTGATGTGTTTTCATTTTATTGGTGAATTATTAATATTTGATTCATAAGCTCATTTGAAGTTTAAAGAAACCTACCTTGCAAGGCAATTATAACTATTATTCAAGAAAGCGAGCTCCCAATAAGTACTAGAAAACTAGCCTTAAATCCACTTTGTTTCTTACGAAGTAGTAGCAAGGTTCGCTACATGTTTCATTGTCAATTCTTGTAAGGGGTTTAGTACCATCAATAACGTGGTATTGTCTGTTCGATTTAACATACTCTGCTTTAAAGGAGTATCCTTGCCCAATTTGAAGCCAGTAGGTAACTTGCAAATCTCGAGCTGTATCCAATGCTACTATATGGTTGTCTTCATAGGGGCCAAGATAAATTGTTATGGGAACAGTTGGATTATCGGAATTGATTGTTAGTAAAACTTTTACTGGAGCTTCAATCGGTTTATCGATGTAGCACTCCGAACAATCGACAAAGAGTTTGAAGCTATCACTACAACCAGAAGGAATGGATAGAAGTGCACTTAAAAGGATGATTTTAAACAGGTTATTCATAGTATTCCTAAGTTTAGCCAATTTGTTTTCAGTACCACGGAACGTTTTTCTGTTTTATTCTCTTCTTAAGAAAATCGAAGGAATATCCTGCTGATAAGTTGAAAAATATCGGTATGTTTTTCATGTCTCTCATCCATAGAATGTATGTTTGTGCTGTTGCTATAAAACTTCCATACATCAAGTTAA
>CAYZSD010000033.1:0-25321 GCA_964481075.1 uncultured Rikenellaceae bacterium
TGGAGTTTTAACCTGCAGATATACTTCCTTAACAGTCGTTTCAATCAAATAGTCGAAATTCGCCGTACCGGCGAGAAGGTTATTCAGGATAGAACCATATATGAGGATGCACATATATTTGCTCCCAACCTTCACTCAATGAGTTTAATGTCAACCCGTGATTTTGGCAACTATATCAGCCTATTCACCCTGATGAGTTCGCTCATCCAACCTCCCGACCTGTTGATTTACCTCAGGGCAACTGTTCCCACGCTGGTTAGCCAGATTCAGAAACGAGGTCGCGACTACGAGAAGAGCATACGAATCGATTACCTCCAGCGCCTAAACGAACGTTACGAGGCCTGGATTGATGGGTACAAGCTAGGTAATATGCTTATTGTTGAGGTCGATAACCTTAACTTTTCCGAGAACCCTGCCGACCTTAGATCCATTATCAACAAAATCGATGCCCTCATTCATGGCCTTTTTTAGGTCTTTGCACAAGCACCTGTAGGAATAATTGCTCTTTGCTGGTTAATCATCACGTCAATATCCTCATAGACTTTTGCGTTTCCCTTTTGACAATTAACCTAAGTGTCTGGTTGTCAGGCTTAACATTGGTTATTAAAGGGCAAATTCAAGTAGAAGGAAGAACTTTGTTCAAAAAAGTATGTTTGATTAAGGAGACCGCCTTCAGCTTACTCTTTTCGGTGGCCTCACCTCTTTGTTTGGGTCGAACATGTAACGGAACGTGATGTGGGTTTTGCGAACTTTTGCCCCAATTTGCTCAAGAACCTTGCACATGGCCGGGTTAAAGTCGCCAATCCAGTTTAGCTCAATCTCTTGGTAGGGAAAGTCGCTTCGAAGTGCTAAGTTTGCGAAGCTTTTTATCATTGCACCTTCAACACCTTTCCCTTGATGCTGTGGTACAATACCAAAAATCAATCCAAGCGCCTTTGTACAAACTTTTTTCACTTTCAAAAGGTACAGGAATTGCAACTTTCTCAGTAGGTTCAGACTTCCATTTAGGTGTTTGACCACCTGATTGATTTCGGGTATCATTATCTGCATGGCAATGGGTTGATCCTGATAGTACCCAAACAGAATCAATCGCTCATCGATAACTGGTTTTATACTTTTCATCAGACTCATTGCCTGAGCCTTGCTTATCTTTGAAACGCCCACAAATTTTCCCCAACCAGAGTTAAAGATGGTTGCAAAATCTTCAGCAAATTTTGGCAGATTGTCCTTCGAGATGGTACGAAAGGTGTATTCTGGGTTCTGGGTTATCCTTTGTGCTTTCTCCCAGATTATTGGGTCAACATGCTCTGCGCTAACTGGCATGTGGTAGGTGAACTGCCGGAAATAAATCTTAAAGCCGTAGCTCTCAAAAAGGTTTATGTAATATGGTGGATTGAAGTTTACGCAGTAGTTGGGCTCATAGAAACCATCGACCAGAAGCCCCCACCAGCGATCACGTTCACCAAAGTTTATAGGGCCATCCATGGCTTCCATGCCCTTCGATTTTAGCCATTCCTTGCAGGCATCGAACAGACAAGTTGCTGCTTCGGTGTTGTTGATGCACTCAAAGAAACCCGTGCCTCCAGTTGGTTGTTCCTGGGTTTTAGCGGCCGGGTAGTTAACGAATGCAGCAACCCTTCCAACGGTTCGACCGGTATTGTCAACAAGAATCCATCGTACCGCCTCGCCATTCCTAAAGTGTTTATTCTTCTTTGGATTGAATACGCTTTCAACATCTTTATCTAGAGGACGAATCCATTTGGGTTCATTTTGATAGATAAAGGCAGGAAGGTTAATGAATTTTCTGCGGGTTGCAATACTTCCAACCTGTATGAGGGTGAATTCCATGTTTGGTTTAGGTTTATGTGTAACACCCCAAAGGTAATAATAATAGGGTAAACAAAAACTCAATCCTCTGGTTGTAGGGCAATCCCCGAGAAGCTTGTGATTTCACTACCCTCAACAAGGGGGCGTATGTAAAAGACCATGGGTTTAAGATGATTTTCGGCTGTTTGTACCTCAAGTCGAATTGGCTCCAAATCTATGGCTTCAAGAACCTTGTCTC
The DNA here is from genome assembly GCA_964481075.1 of uncultured Rikenellaceae bacterium. Classification (GTDB taxonomy): domain Bacteria; phylum Bacteroidota; class Bacteroidia; order Bacteroidales; family Tenuifilaceae; genus MWFE01. The sequence goes on from CAYZSD010000033.1 coordinate 2,066, forward strand.
GCATATTCTTCATCTTAATAATCTCTCGAAGAGGGAAAAGATGCCATATGTGCTCACCTGCCTCTACCTGTTCTTTTGAGATACCAAAGAAAAAACAACCAGTTTGGTTTAGGAAAATGATGCGTCCTGTAAGAGAGACTTCAAAAATAATCTGGGGAAGTTTATCAGTTAGCTCTCTAACCCTTTCCTCGTTCAGTTGGTGCTGCTTCTTTATTGCTTCCCTTTCGTAGTAAAAAGAAATAAGGTTCGATATTGTTTTTAGAAGTTCTATTTCCGATCTTTCCCATGCCCTTTCGTAGGTACACTCATCAAAACCAATATACCCAAAGCTACGTCCTGCAATTTGTAACGGGAAAATAATGAACGACTTGATTTCCTGAGCAATCATCATATCGGCAAATCCCGGGGGGAGGTCTTCGCTAAGATTTCTTGAGGTCATATAATCTGTATCCCTCGACCAATCAGTAATAATATCTAAAGGTACATCTTGAAGTTTATCAATCTGTGGCTCAATACCCTCATTGCACCACTCAAATGTGTTGACAGTGATTCCCTTGCCTTGGTTGTTTTCGAAGATGTAAACCCTGCTTGCTTTGGTGAATCGTCCAATAACCTTAATTACTTCGTTGATTGTAGTGCTGAAATTTTTGTTACTATTGAGAAGGTATGAAATTTCAGAGAGTATCTCGTGTTGGCGTAGGTTTTTTGTAAGATGCTCCTGGCTTTGCCGAAGTTGTATCTCATTCCTCTTTTGTCGTGAAATATCTGTAATAGTACCAGTTACTCTTATTTTTTTCCCCCTTTCGTTTCTAATCATACGGTTTTTTGAAAGTATCCAGATATACGATCCATCCTTCCTCTGGGTTCTTAATTCTGTCTCAAGCGTTTCACCGGAAACAAAGAAAGCATTCAGTTGTTGAGAAACCCTGTCAGTGTCTTCGGGGTGAATTATCGACTTTAAGAACTCTTCGGTAGGCTCAACTTCCCCAGGTAGGTAGCCAAATAGTTTGAAGGTCATTGGAGAGAAATACTGCACGTTGGTTAAAAAATCATAGTCCCATATACCAACATTACCAGCCGAGAGGGCAAGCTTTAACCGTTCTTCGCTTTTCTCGATTTTTATATTATTGTGCCTACTTTCGGTTACATCTTTCACTGTAACGGCTATTCGATGTCCGTTTTGCGTGTGAATAATTGACAATGAGACGCTGAAAACCAGAAGACTTTCGTCGGAATACGAAACCTTTACCTCATGGCATTTATGTTCTATTGGGTTTTTCCCATTACGGATAATACTTGATACTAATTCCTTTAATTCTTCCAAAAGCGATTGGCCATTCAACTTGGTATCGTCAACAGGTGAGCATAGTATGTCAATAGCTTTACCTATTGCAGCATCTCTTTTTATCTGCAAAATCACCTCCATCGATTGGTTCCAGTCAACAACAACACCTCGTTCATCTAGCAGAATTACACCTTCTTTGGTACACTTAATAAATCCAGTTAGTGTTTGCTGAAGGGAGTCCTTTTCCATCTCAACAGTCTTATATTCATCAATACAGGTATGAACCCCAACTATCCTGGTTGGAGTTCCTGCCTTGCTCCACTCAATTACTTGATTCTGATTTCTCATCCACAAGTAATTTCCTTCCCTGTTCTTGATTCGATACTCCCAGATAAAAGACGGTTCTTGAATACTCTTAGTATATAGCATATTTTGGCTGAAATCAGCCAAAGAATCGGGGTGTAGTGTTGTTTTCCAGAACGATAATGTAAGTTCGGATTCAAATGAGTTATAGCCAAGAGCTCTCGTGTATCCACTACTAAAATAAGCTTGGTTTTTATGGGGATGATAATCCCAGAAGGCAAGATCGATATTTTTTAGGGCAAGTAGTTCCAGCTCATTCACCGAATCGTTTCTTTCGTCATCAACATTCTCAACAGGAATTAATGATACAAAAAAGGCTGTTTTACCATTCCATAAGCAACGCCTTACGTTTGGGGTAACCCAAATCGACTTGCCATTCTTCTGCTTTACTTTGCATCGCTCAACATCCTGATGGTTTTTTTTCTGGCTACCAAACAAAGCGACAAAATTCTGACGTTGGCCAGGGGTTTCAAACTCAAAAATATCGGTTATCAAGAGCTCTTTAAGGCTTTTTGGGGAGTAACCAAAAACCTTAACAGCAGAAATGTTGGAGTGCACAATCGATAGTTTTGAAACAACCAGTACTGGCTTGCTTGTGGTATCGAAAATGCTCTTTACAAGAAAATCAAGCATTCTCGAATTGCTGTCGATTAGCTGTGAAATTTCTTGGCTTGTAACAACTTTTTGCTCCATTACTTGTAAAATCCTTCGATAATTTTGGTGCGAATTTAGCTTAATTATCAAGTAACTGTTCAATAAATAGATAATTAATTAATAAATGAGTATTTTTGTGGCCAAGTGTCACTCACATCTTTTGTGAGTGAAAAACGAGCATTTTATGACGGAGAATGAGAGGCTTAAGAAGATTAGAAAGACGCTTGGATTAAGCCAGCGTGTTTTCAGTGAGGCAATTGGCATAAAGCAGGGCTCCTATTCCGATGTTGAAAGGGGAAAGTCGGGGGTGAGTGCTTTAATAATAAAGGGTTTGATGACCAAGTATCGTATTGATCCCCTTTGGCTTTGCGAGGGCAAAGGGAGTATGTTTATCAAAGAAAATGTATCAACCAATAAATCGAATAGGGGCAAAGGGGTTGAAAGTTCTATTTCAAGTGTTGAAGGCGCAACTCTAATCAACAAGTTGGAAAACCAACAGTTAGCCATTGAAGGCTTAAAAGGATTAGTTGAGTTGGTTTGCGATTAGTGAACGATTTTTAGAAACTTTTTTTCTTCCCTTCAAGAATTGAAGCTGCAATTGTTAAGTCAACAGGGGTTGTAATCTTAATATTCTCTTTAAAACCCTCAACCAAAAAAATTTTTTCACCAAAAGTTTGAGCCAAGGAGGCGTCATCGGTAAAATCGTCGGTTTGTGCTTTGCTATAGTACGATTTAATAATCGATACACGAAAGACCTGAGGGGTTTGAATTAGCCACACTGTGTTTCTATCTAAAGAGTTGTTTTCGTTAAATGCCCCAATCCTTACCGATTCAGATGGTTTAACAGCAGGAATTGCATTGCCTTTATCATTTGCCACCTTAAAGCATTCCTCGATAAGTTCGGTAGAAACCAACGGGCGAACACCATCGTGAATAGCCACATACCCTTCATCATCAATCACATTTAGTCCATTTTTCACGGAGTGAAAGCGGGTTGAACCGCCCTCGACAACTGTATGAGGAATCTGAAAGGAGAACTCCTTGCATAGGTTTTTCCATCTTGGAGTCTCGCTATCTGGGAGTACAAGTATGATTTCACATTTGTTAGGCGTTTTACTAAAAGCACCTATCGTGTGCATAAGGATAGGTATTCCGTCCAAAAGCATGAACTGTTTAGGTGTTTCTGTGCCCATACGAACACCAGAACCACCAGCAACAATCAGGGCAAAACGACTTAAGGACATTATTTATCGTCAAGGGTTTCGAATATAAACTTACGCTGGAAAAGCAGAAGGTAGAACACACCAACGGTTATTGCCGAGTCGGCAATATTAAAAACTGGCCTGAAGAAGACGAACGATTGTCCTCCAAGCCAGGGTACCCACTGAGGCCATGTAGTTCTAATAACTGGGAAGTAAAACATATCAACTACCCTTCCGTGAAGGAAGCTGGCGTAGCCTCCATCCTTGGGAAGAAAGGTTGCAGGTTCGTAGAACGACTCATTAAAGAGAAGGCCATAGAATGCGCTATCAATAATATTCCCAATGGCCCCTGCAAGGACAAGTGAAATTCCCAAAACCACACCTGCTGGGGTTTGCTTACGGATTAGCCAGAAGAGGTACACCCCAATAAGGGTAATTGCAACAATTCGAAAAAGGCTAAGGGCTAGCTTCCCGTACTCTCCCCAAAACTCCATACCAAAAGCCATGCCTGGGTTTTCGGTGAAGTGAATGATGAACCAACTTCCGATAATATGATGCTGCTGGCCAAGCACCATGTTAGTTTTTATCCAGAACTTAAGTATTTGATCAACAATAACTATAATAGAAATAAGAAGGATGGTCTTGTTTCGAAGAGACATAATTGACTGTTTTTATTAGATTTTTAAAAATGCTATACCAAAAAAATGGGTGGCTTAGCTAAGCCACCTGTTTTCAATGCTTTAGTTGAGTCTTTTTTATCTAGCGTTGACTGCTTTTAGCTTCAAAGCTAAGAGTAGCATGAGGAACAGCCCTAAGCCTTTCTTTGGCAATGAGTTTTCCGGTTTCACGACAAACCCCATAGGTTTTGTTTTCAATCCTAACCAAAGCAGCTTCAAGATGCTGAATAAATTTCATCTGCCGTTGGGCAAGTTTTCCTGCTTCTTCCTTCGAAAGGGTCGCTGCCCCCTCTTCAAGAACCTTGAAGGTAGGTGAAGTATCCTGAGTGTCGTTGCTCTCGCTCATGGTAATGGCACTCTTCAATATCTCATAATCATTGCGTGCCTTTTCGAGTTTTTTCAGAATTATGTCCTTGAATTCTGTCAACTCTTCATCGGTGTATCTATTCTTCTCGGCCATGGCTAAAAAAATTTTTCTAAATATATAAATAAAACTTCGAATAGCAAATTTTATGCTTCAATCTTTTCAACTTTAATGGAAGTAACCAGGTCGGTGTCTAGTTCAACTGACGATATAGTACCACAAGGTAAAGAATCGACCAGACAAATCTCTCGTGCAAGGGTTTGGCTTGCAATGTACTCACGATGAGTTTCTATCGCCTGAACAATTGAATCATGTTTTATTATGCTTATCTTAATCTTGTCGGTTACCTCAAAACCAGCGTCCTTCCTCAGATTCTGTATTCGGTTGATGAGTTCCCGGGCAATCCCTTCCTGCCTTAGCGAATCGGTTACTGTTATGTCCAACGCAACCGTAAACTTGCCCTCATTTGCTACCAGCCATCCAGGAATATCTTCCGAAAGGATTTCAACGTCCTCGGTGGTTATCGCTTCCTGTAATCCATTAATGCTAACCAAGAAGCTGCCATTCCGTTCAAGGGTGCTAATATCTTGTTGGCTCATAGAAGCTATCGAAGCCGACACCTCTTTCATCGACTTTCCAAAACGTGGACCAAGGGTTTTAAAATTGGGTTTTATTTTTTTAACCAAAACACCTGATGAGTCGTCGAGAAACTCCATCTCCTTCACATTCACCTCGGTAAGAATAAGGTTTTGAACTAGTTGCAACTGCTCACGGAACTTCTCGTTAAGCACAGGAACCATCATTTTGCTAAGGGGCTGCCTTACCTTTATGCTTACCTTACGTCGCAAGCTAAGAACCATGGAAGATAGGTTTTGGGCTATCTCCATACGTTCCTCTAAATCCTTTTCAATGAAAGCCAAGTTAGCTTTTAGGAAGTGTGAGAGGTGAACGCTTTCAGCATCGTGTCTCTTGCTGATAGAGTTAAGGTCGATAAAAAGTTGATCGCTGTAGAAAGGGATGATGGGTGCCGCCAGAATTGCAACCGTTTCAAGGCATGTGTAAAGGGTTTGGTAAGCGGCAATCTTATCGGTATCGTAGCTGCCACCCCAGAACCGCTTACGGTTTAGCCTAACATACCAGTTGCTAAGGTTTTCGGTAACAAAATCCTGAATAGCCCTACCTGCACGGGTTGGCTCATAGCAATTGTATGCATCCTCCACCTCAGCAATCAATGAGTTGAGAAGCGAGATTATCCATCGGTCAATCTCGGAACGATTTGCCACTGGAACCTCGGGCTCGCTATAGGTGAATCCATCGACATTGGCGTAGAGGGCAAAAAACGAGTAGGTGTTATAAAGTGTTCCAAAAAATTTTCGTTTCACCTCTTCAACACCCTCAATATCGAACTTTAGGTTGTCCCAGGGTTGTGCGTTGGTTATCATATACCAGCGAAGGGGGTCTGAACCATGCTTTTCAATCACCTCGAAGGGGTCAACAGCATTGCCCAGCCGCTTGCTCATCTTATTCCCATTCTTGTCGAGCACTAAACCATTGGAAATTATGTTTTTGAATGCAACCGAATCGAAAAGCATCGTTGAAAGGGCATGTAGCGTGAAGAACCACCCACGGGTTTGGTCAACTCCTTCGGCAATAAAATCGGAGGGGAAATCATCATTGAATAGCTCTTTATTCTCAAAAGGATAGTGAATTTGAGCGTATGGCATTGCTCCAGAGTCGAACCAAACGTCTATGAGGTCTAGTTCACGGTGCATCTTTTTCCCCGAAGGGGAAACAAGGATAATATTGTCAACGTAAGGACGATGTAAATCGAGTATGCTGTAGTTCTCCTTGCTAAAGTTCCCCGTTTCAAATCCTTCGAGGGGATTCTTTTCCATGAAGCCAGCTTTCACCGATTTCTCACACTCGTTTTTAAGCTCCTCAACTGAGCCAACACAAACCATCTCCGTTCGGTCGTCCGAAACCCATATAGGAAGGGGTGTTCCCCAGAAACGAGAGCGTGAAAGGTTCCAATCGACGAGATTCTCAAGCCACTTGCCAAATCGTCCTGTTCCAGTGCTGGCTGGCTTCCAGTTGATGGTATCGTTAAGCTCAAGCATGCGCTCTTTCAGTGCGGTTGTTCTGATGAACCAGCTGTCAAGTGGGTAATAAAGTACAGGCTTGTCGGTTCTCCAGCAGTGCGGGTAGTTATGAACGTGTTTTTCGATACGGAAGGCCTTTTTCTCTTTTTTAAGCCACACACAAAGGTCAACATCGAGGGTCTCTTGGTCGGGCGATACGTTCTGGATGTACTCATTCTTGACAAATCGACCTGCAAATTCTTTGTATAAATCAACGTTGACGTGGTTTTTTATGAAGTCCTGATGAAGATCCTCAATCTGGTAAAACTTTCCAGTGCGGTCAACCATAGGTTCGGCACTACCCAGTTTGTCTCTTAGGATAAGAGGAGCTATACCCGACTGCTTTGCAACCCTGTCGTCGTCGGCACCAAAAGTAGGTGCAATATGAACTACACCAGTCCCATCTTCGGTGGTAACAAAATCGCCTGTAACAACCCTAAACGCATCCCCTTCGGGCTTAATCCAAGGGAAGAGCTGGTGGTAACGGATGTCTGCCAGTTCGGTTCCGTTAAACTCAGCAACAACCCTAAAAGGCACTTTTTTGTCGCCTTGCTTGTATTCATCGAAAGATAAATCGGAGTTTTCGGGTTTAAAGTAAACATCCTGAAGGTCCTTGGCTAGAACAACAGAAATTGGATCGCCGCTGTAAGGGTTGAAGGTTTCCACTTGTACATACTTAATCTTTGCACCCACAGCCAGTGCGGTATTGGAGGGAAGTGTCCAAGGTGTGGTTGTCCACGCAAGGATGAAAACGTTGTTGTTTTTATGCTGATACAGGAACTCGGATTTTTCGTTACGGATAACCATAAACTGTGCCACAACGGTAGTATCCTTCACATCGCGGTAGCAACCAGGTTGATTCAACTCATGTGTGCTAAGTCCAGTTCCAGCAGCAGGCGAATAGGGTTGAATGGTCTTGCCTTTATACAACAGTCCCTTATTAAACAATTCCTTAAGCAAGTACCATAATGTTTCAATGTATCGATTATCGTAGGTGATGTAGGGGTTATCCATGTCCACCCAGTATCCCATTTTGAGGGTTAACTCCTCCCAAAGGTCGGTATATTTCATTACATCGATACGGCACTTCTCGTTATACTCCTCAATGGAAATTTTCTTACCTATATCCTCCTTTGTGATGCCAAGCATCTTCTCAACACCAAGCTCAACAGGAAGGCCATGAGTGTCCCATCCAGCTTTTCGGTGAACCTGATAGCCTTGTTGAGTTTTGTACCGGCAGAAGATGTCTTTTATGGTTCGTGCCATCACATGGTGAATTCCAGGAATTCCATTGGCAGAAGGTGGACCCTCGTAGAAAACGAAGGTGGGCTGACCCTCACGTGTATGTAAACTCTTATGAAATGTGTTGTTTTTCTCCCAGATTTCAAGAATCTGCTTATTCACCTGCGAGAGGTTTAACCCCTTGTATTCTTTGAATTTAGTTTTCATCTATGTTGGTTAAAAAAGTCTTTTTAAAAAACTCACAAAGATAGGTTAACGTACTATAAAATCAAAACATTGAATGTAAAACAAATGTATTTTGCTTTAATTTTATAGTTACATCAAAAACCACTATTTTTGACCTCATTACAAAAACCAAACAATTCAAACAATGAGGTCAATAGTTAAGCGCTTCATTCCACATCTTGTAGCAATTGCCACATTTATTGTTGCTTCCTACATCTACTTTTCTCCTTTGCTTCAAGGAAAGGGACTATCGCAACACGATATCGAGCAGTTCAGGGGTTCGGCGCAAGAAGTAATCGAACACCGTGAGAAATACGGGGAGGAACCACTTTGGACAAACAGCATGTTTGGTGGAATGCCTGCCTACCTTATATCAACGCTTTATCCGGGCAATCTTCTGACGAAAATTGACAGAATTCTTCAATTTGGGAAAAGGCCTGCAAGCACTATCTTTTTTACCTTCGTGGGGTTTTACATCCTTCTGTTGGTTCTGGGTGTAAACCCTTGGCTTAGCATTGTAGGCGCTTTTGCCTACGGTCTTTCGTCGTACTTCTTCATTGTGATTGAGGCGGGCCACAACGCAAAAATTCATGCCATTAGCTATGTTGCCCCAATGATTGCGGGCATGATACTTGCTTTTAAGGGGAAGTACATCGGAGGTTTGGCCCTTTTTGCCCTTTTCTTAGGGCTTAATCTCGATGCTGGGCATGTTCAAATCACCTACTACGCTGGTTTCATTATGCTTGCTTTAGGCGTAGCTTTCTTAATAGAAGCGATTAAAAACAAAACCCTATCGCAATTCTCTAAGGCTATTGGAGTTCTTGCAATTGCTGGAGTTCTTGCTGTTGGAGCCAACTTTTCGCGGCTTTATTTCACCTATGAATCGGGAAAATATTCCATTCGTGGAGCCACTGAGCTTTCTACACGAGGTGAGGATAGAACAACAGGGCTTGACAAGGAGTATGCTACAGCATGGAGCTATGGGGTAACTGAAACCTTTAATCTGCTTATACCAAACCTAATGGGTGGTGCATCTGGAGCAGATTTCGGAACAGATTCTCACACCTATAAATTTCTTATCAGCAATCGAGTTCCACCCGCACAGGCAAGGACAATAGTAAAACAACTTCCAGCCTATTGGGGCCCGCAGCCCATGACCTCGGGTCCTGTTTACATTGGTTCAATCGTAGTGTTCCTCTTTATTCTCAGCTTTTTCGTTTTGAGGGGGACTGTAAAATGGGCCCTTGTTTCAGTTACTATCCTCGGAATTATGCTTGCCTGGGGAAGAAATTTTATGCCCCTTACCGATTTTTTCCTTCACTACTTCCCTGGTTACAATAAGTTTCGAACGGTTTCCATGATTCTTTACATAGCAGAGCTAACAATTCCTCTTCTTGGAATTCTAGCAGTTAAGGAAGTTTATCAAGGCAATGTTAGCCGTGAGAAGTTTTTGAATAGTCTTAAGTGGGCTGTTGGCATTGCTGGAGGTATATGCCTTTTCTTCATAGCTTTTGGTGGTAGCATTTTTGGCTTTCAGGCCGAGGTTGACCAACGTTACCTTGATGCAGGCTATTTCCCTCCCGAAATGTTCGATGCCATTAGGCTCGATAGGCAATCGATGCTTAGAGCCGACTCATTCCGGTCATTAGTATTCATCCTTCTTGGTGCAGCAACACTTCTGGGCTTTTACCTCAAGAAGCTGAAACCAGCCCACTTCATTGTTGCACTTGGCCTATTGATAATCTCCGATCTTTGGGTTGTGAATCGAAGGTACTTGAATAACGACAGCTTTGTTCCCCAATCGAAGGTTGAAAAACCTTTCTCTCCTAGTCTTGCCGACAGGCAGATTATGAACGACACCACCTTGTACTTTAGAGTCTTCAACAGAACAGTTAGTACTTTCAACGACGCCAGAACCTCATTCTTCCATAAATCGATAGGAGGATATCATGGGGCAAAGCTACGGAGATATCAGGAAATCATCGACTACCACATCTCTCGTGGCAATATCGCTGTACTTAATATGCTCAATACCCGCTACGTTATCGATAGAGCGGAACAGGGTTCGGTAGCTCGCTTCAACCCTGGGGCTATGGGCAATGCTTGGTTTGTCGATACATTAAAGTTTGTTGAGAATGCCGATGAAGAAATTGATGCGCTGAACGGGTTCAACCCTTTAACAACAGCTATTATCGACATGAGGTTTGAACATGCAGTTGATAAACATATTTTCCCTTCAAGTGAAACAGATGAAATATTTCTTGCGGAGTATCGTGCCAACAGGCTCGTTTACAAGAGTAACCTCGCAGAGCCTCGTCTTGCAGTTTTTTCAGATGTATATTACCCAACAGGTTGGATTGCTACAATCAATGGCCAAGAACATGAGCATATAAGGGTGAACTACATACTTCGAGCCATGATGATTCCTGCTGGGAGCAACGAAATTGTCTTTGAGTTTAAGCCAAAAATGTACCAAGTAGGCTTTGGGGTTGACCTAACAATTTCTATGCTAGTAATCCTTATCACACTTGGTTGGGTAGGTTTAGAAGCAGCAAAAGTTTGGCGTAATGAAAATTAACGAACTGTTTTGTATCATTTTAGCTTTGTTGAGCTAACTTTGCGGTCGCCATGAGATCAGAAAATCGAAGCACAAAGTGGAGATTGAGAAGCTCCTACGTTTCATCCATCATAAGCAACTCGCTGGTTTTGTTTATGTTGGGTATTCTAATGCTATTGCTCTTCAACGCCAAACGGCTTTCCGATTACGTGAAAGAAAATATTGGTTTCTCGGTAATCCTTCACGATGATGTTCGTGAGGTTGAAGCAAACTTCCTCCGTAAAACTCTCGATGCCTCCCCATATATTCGTTCAACTCAATACGTTTCAAAGGAAGAGGCGGCAAAAGAGCTTCAGCAGGAATTAGGTGAGGACTTCATCGGGTTTCTAGGGTACAACCCCCTTTCTTCATCCGTTGAGGTTAGGCTAAAAGCTATCTATGCAAACCCCGATAGCATTCGAAAAATTGAGGATGAGCTTATGGCTCATAGGCCTGTAAAAGAAGTTTTCTACCAAAAGTCGCTGGTAAATCTTGTTAATGAGAACGTTAGAAAGATAAGTGCGATTTTAATAGTCTTTGGTTCGCTTCTTTACTTTGTAGCTATTGTTTTAATCAATAACACGATAAGGCTTTCAGTTTATTCAAAGCGTTTCATTATTAACACCATGAAGCTGGTTGGGGCAACCTGGGGATTTATTAGAAAACCTTTCCTTTTGAAGGGAGTTCTGCATGGACTTTACGCCTCAATTCTTGCTATTGCTATGCTTTGCAGCGTGATTTACCTTATTCAACAGGAGTTTTTTGAGATTGTTAACTTTGGGCAAATTGAGCTCCTCACAGCTATTTTTGGCCTGGTGCTGGTAACGGGTATGATTATTAATCTTTTATCAACTTTTCTGGCAGTGAATAAGTATCTGAGGCTCAAAACAGACGAACTTTATTACTAAATTTTTTCATCGAAATAATACCTAATTAAAAATGGCAAAGCAAAAGGCAAAACCTGTCAGCGACAAAGAAACCGTCGGGCTGTTCCCCCTTGGAAAAGAGAACTATAAGCTGATTCTGATTGGTTTAGGGATTATCCTTTTAGGATTTATTCTAATGATAGGAGGTGGATCGAAGGATCCAAACGTTTTTAACGAAGAAATTTTTAGCTTTCGACGAATAACCCTAGCCCCAATCCTTGTACTTTTTGGGTTCCTCTTCCAGATTTATGCAATAATGAAGAAACCAAAGGAATAGCAAGGAATTAGCCATTTTATTTCCTAAAGGTAAATAGTATAAGATGGATTTACTACAGGCACTAATTCTTGGAATAATCCAAGGATTAACCGAATTCTTACCCGTTAGCAGTTCGGGTCATATCGAAATTGGGAAAGTACTTCTCGGAGTTAATGCAGAGGAAAGCTTAGCGTTTACCGTTGCGGTTCATGGTGCAACGGTTTTAAGTACAATCGTTGTTTTCCGTGATGATATAGCCAAAATTATTGGCGGTGTGTTTAAATTTCAGTGGAATAGCGAATCTCAATTTGCTGTCAATATTTTTCTGTCTCTCTTACCAGTAGCAATTGTTGGAGTTTTCTTCAAGGATAAAGTTGAGGCTCTTTTTACAGGAAACCTTTTGCTTGTTGGTTCTATGCTACTGATTACAGCCACCCTCTTGGGATTAACGATGATAATCAAGCACAAACAAGAGAAGCCTATCGGCTTAAAGGATGCTCTGATTATCGGTATAGCACAAGCTTTCGCTGTTATTCCAGGCATATCACGTTCGGGTGCTACAATAGCAACCGGACTAATCCTTGGGAAAAACAAAGCCGAGGTTGCCCGCTTCTCCTTCTTGATGGTGCTTATACCTATTCTTGGGGCAAACTTCCTCGATATTGTTAAGGGCGACTATACTTCTGACGCCGGGGTAGGCGTATGGGCTATCGTGGTGGGTTTCATTTCAGCCTTTGCTTTTGGTTATATTGCCTGTCGGTGGATGATCTCTCTTGTGAAGCGGGGCAAATTACTTTGGTTTGCCATTTACTGTTCTTTGGTGGGGCTAACCTCAATTATCACTATGTTGATTTAGAGTAAAATATGGTTATTGGATTTGATAAGGAAACCGATTGGAGAGAGGGGGTGATTCTACTTATCGACAAACCCTATGGGTGGACTTCTTTCAATGCTGTAAGCAAAATTCGTTGGCTGTTACACCACCGGCTTAAGCTAAAGAAGATAAAGGTAGGCCATGCAGGCACCCTCGACCCTTTGGCAACCGGCTTGCTGGTAATATGTATCGGAAAGGCGACCAAAAAAGTAACTGAACTAATCATTGAGGACAAAGAATACATTGCCACGTTCAGATTAGGAGCAACAACCCCATCGTTTGACCTTGAAACACAGGTAGACAAGGAGTATCCCGTTGAGCACATTACAAGAGAAGTGATTGAAAATGCGCTTCTTAGCCTAACTGGAGAGCAAATGCAGGTTCCTCCTCTTTTCTCGGCAAAAAGTGTCGATGGAGGTCGAGCCTATAAACTTGCCCGAAGGGGTGTTGATCATGAACTTGCTCCCGTCCCTGTTATTATTCATCAGCTGGAGATACTTAGGTTCGAGCTACCCTTACTTGAGCTGAAAGTGAAATGCAGTAAAGGAACATACATTCGGTCTTTAGCCCGAGATATAGGTAAAACCGTTAACTCTGGAGCACACCTTATTGAACTTCGAAGGACTGCAAGTGGCTCTTATCTAGTTGATAACGCAATGTCTTTAGATTTTTTTGAAGAAAAAATAAAAAGCATGTAACCAAGTGGCACTTCTTCCGTATAAGGCACACAGTACCCGATTGGGAACATAAACCAATAAAAAGCATTATTAATCAAACAAAAGAGGGATTTTTCTGTTTTTATCCAGAGGTTTTTTACGAAACTTTTCAAAAATAACATATATGAAATTATCGCAGTACAGGTACAATTTACCGCAAGAACTCATTGCAAAGCATCCGGCAGCAAACAGGGACGAGTCGAGGTTAATGGTTCTAAACAGGAAGACAAAGCAGATTGAACACAAGGTTTTCAAAGAAATAATCAACTATTTTGACGATGGCGATGTGATGGTTTTCAATAATACTAAGGTATTTCCAGCACGCCTCTATGGGAACAAGGAGAAAACAGGTGCAGAAATAGAGGTATTTCTTCTCCGAGAGCTGAATAAGGATCAACGCCTATGGGATGTTCTTGTTGACCCTGCACGCAAGATTCGTATTGGTAATAAATTGTATTTTGGTGAGGATGATATTCTTGTGGCCGAAGTAATTGATAACACTACCAGTAGGGGTAGAACCCTTCGTTTCCTTTTCGATGGAAATTATGATGAGTTCAAGGATACGCTTTACCGCTTAGGAGAAACACCCCTTCCAAAGCTTCTTCGTCGCGAGGTTGTCCCTGAAGACAGGGAAAGATACCAAACAGTATTCGCAAAGCACGAAGGTGCGGTTGCTGCACCTACCGCTGGCCTACATTTTAGTAGAGAACTCCTTAAGCGACTGGAAATTAAAGGAATAAATTTTGCCGAAATAACCCTGCATGTTGGCTTAGGTAACTTCAGAAATGTTGATGTAGAGGATTTGACAAAGCATAAAATGGACTCTGAACAAATAATCATCCCCGAAGAGGCAGCCAATATTGTTAGATGTGCTAAGGATAACCGAAAGAAGATTTGTGCGGTTGGCACAACTGTACTTAGAACATTAGAGAGCTCAGTTTCAACCGATGGTTATCTCAAACCCTTCTCAGGATGGACCAACAAGTTTATTTTTCCTCCCTATGAGTTTAGCGTGCCAAATATGATGGTTACAAACTTCCACCTTCCATTATCTACCCTTCTGATGATGGTTTCGGCTTTTGCCGGCTACGACTTTCTTTTTGATGCATACAAAATTGCAATTAACGAAAAGTATCGGTTTGGTACTTACGGCGATGCAATGCTAATTGTATAGGTTTTAACTTTTTGGGCAACCACCAACCTGGCTGTATTAGTCAGGTTTTTTTGTTTTGAAACCATTATGGACCTATAAACTGAAGAACTATGGCAATTGCAAAAAGGATACTAAATAGTGTCTCAGGCCAAAACTTGTTGCGGGTCGATACAAAAAAGTTAGTTACAATAAATGCAACTGGAAATGATGCGATGTAAACAATTTCAATTGAGCTGAATGGAAGAAGAAAGGTTATTATCGCTGTAACAAAAAGAAACCATAAAAAAAGAGAGAAAAACTGCCGATTTTTAATTTTAAGTGTTGGTAATGAACCAAGAAGGTACAAAGTGCTAATGAAAAAAATAAAACCTCCAAAAGCATAGAATAGTATAAATGATAAACCGTAAACCTTATTTCCTGATAAAGAAGTCCAGTTCTTTTCAACAATATCTGCAATAAAGTATAGATTATCGTTAATAAAGTAATAGTAAACTCCCACGAAAAACCAAGGGGTTAGAAACCCAATTACAGATATAATCCAATCCCTTAAGTGGTTTGCTTTTAGAATTATGATTGCAACAAAAGCTATTAAAATATAAAATGCGGCAGGTAAGTAAATTAGCGATGCGATACCTATAAAGAAAGCACCCATAAATACAGAGTTATTTACACTTTTACTTTCGTATATCGAAAACAGGTAGTCCATCGAAATTATCAGGAACAAGGCTGCCAGGGCAGACGGGTTTAGTCTTTGTAAGGGTAAAAAACTTGAACTGAAAAGAATATATAGAAGCGCAAGAAGGTAAGTTCGCTGCTTAACGATTATATATTTAGAGTTAATCTGGATTAAATACAATGCGCTGAGAAGCATGATAACAAAACCAGATATCTTATCAATAATGATACTTCTTGTCAGATATTCCTGAAAAACATCAAACAAGGGCATTTGAATTATGTCGAAAGGGAATGGTGTCCAGGATTTGGTTACCAAAGCTTTTAACCAAATTATCATTGCTAGTAGAAGGATGGAGATAAAAACAATGGGTAGTGGACGTTTAAAGAACTTTAGCAACATAATGCTAGCCTGTTATGATTAGTAATTCAATAAATCTTTTCCAATATCCTTTCTAAAGTATTTTCCTCGGTAAGAGATATTATTAGAAAGCATGTACGATTTTTCTAAAGCTTTTGAAATAGAATCGGCTAAACCTACTGAAGCAAAAACTCTCCCACCTGAATTAACCAGCCTTCCTTTCTCGTCCAACTTTGTTCCTGCATGGAACAATAATGTATCGGAGGGCGTATCCTGAATTTGAATTTCAAATCCTTTCTCATACGACTCGGGGTAACCACCCGAAACAAGAATTACAGCAGTTGATGTTAGTTGGCTACATTCAATGGCTGCCGTTGAGAGTTTTTTGCAACCCGCCTTGATGAGCAGGTCTAGAAAATCGGTTTTTAAGCGTGGAAGTATTGCTTGCGTTTCTGGATCTCCGAGCCGAGCGTTATACTCTATTACATAAGGATTTCCTTTAACATTCATTAGGCCAATAAATATAAATCCTACGTAGTCGATACCTTCCATTTTTAACCCCGCAACAGTTGGCTTGATTATTCTTTCTTCAACCTTCTGCATGAATTCGTTTGTGGCAAAAGGTACAGGAGATACTGCGCCCATTCCTCCTGTATTCGGTCCAGTGTCGTTTTCGCCAATCCTCTTATAGTCCTTAGCTTCAGGAAGTATTACGTACGAGTCTCCATCGGAAAGGATAAATATAGAGATCTCAATACCTTCAAGATACTCCTCAATAACAACGATTTCCCCAGCTATTCCAAATTTCCCATCGAAAAACGAGCTAAGATTCAGCTTAGCCTCATCGAGGGCATTACAAATAATTACCCCTTTTCCTGCAGCAAGGCCATCGGCCTTAAGTACATAGGGTGGTTTAATGCTCTCAAGGTAGCTAAACGCTTCGTCTTTGCTACCAGAAGTGAAGCTACGGTATTGTGCTGTAGGTATGCCGTGCCTTACCATGAACCCTTTCGAAAAGTTCTTGCTACCCTCAAGCATAGCCCCTTTCATTTTGGGCCCTATAATGCTTACTTCCTTTAGCACTGAGTCATTCCTAAAGAAATCGTGAATACCTTTTACTAAAGGTTCTTCGGGTCCAACAATTACAAGTTTAATGCTATTGGAAACGATGAATTGCTTTAACCCTTCGAAATCAAGTGGGTCAATGTTAATGTTATTTCCATGTTGTGCCGTTCCTGGATTTCCAGGTGCAATGTATAGATTCCCAAGAAGTGGACTTTGCGAAATACTCCAAGCAATAGCGTGTTCTCTGCCTCCCGACCCAATAAGCAAAACGTTCATGGCTAAGAATTATTAAGAATAATTTATGTGTAAAAATATACCTTTTGCTTCGTAATGCCAACGGTTTGATAAAAGAAAAGGGGTAGCATAACCACCCCTTCCTTATCATAATCACTATAATGCAGCTATTCAATTACTATTCGTCTGGTAATTATTCTCTTTCCATCGTTGATAGAAATGATATAAACACCTTTTCCTTTTCCAGAAAGGTTGATTGGTTCGTGAAGAATACTTTCAGTTGGCCGGAGCTCTTTACGGTAAACAAGTTGCCCAGTTGTGTTAAGCACTGTAATGGCAACCTTTCGTGAGTTGATTCCTTCAACCGACAGATAGAATTCACCTGTGCTTGGGTTGGGGTAAAGGTTAACAGTCCAAGGGTATAGCAGCTCAACTCTTGTTGGGCCAACAATAACAATAGCAGTATCTCTGGCTGAGCAACCAAACTCATTGGTAACCTCAACCCATACTTCGTGGGTACCAATTCCATGTACTGAACCTTGGAAGAGGTAGCCCTGGTTCGTTGACCCATCGTTCCATAGATAGGACGAGAACCCCTCGCCTGCATCGAAAAGATAAGTTTCTTCAACGCTAATTCGAATAGTATCGGTTGCCAAGCTAACCACAGGAACTGGGTTGATGGCAACAACAACTTCATTACTAACACCTTGGCAGATTCCTTGCGATAGCAGAACCCAATATGTGCCAATTTCTGTTACTGTAAGGCTCGCTGATTCTTCGCCATCAATTAGCTCTTCACCATTATACCATTGGTATGAATCGGCATTGGGGATATTTACAGTGAAGGTAATGTTAACAATATCACCTTCACAAAGTTGGGTGGGACCATCAGCGGTAATGATTGGGTAGAGAACATCATCCTGAACTATCTCAATAATATTGCTAACACCCTCGCACCCTTCAACTATTACCAGAATACTATACTCACCTACGAGTGAGGTGGTATATGTTGATTCATTTGCCCCTTCAATAGGTTCACCATTAAAGAACCACTGGTAGAAATCAGCATTGTTAATATCAACAAAGAACTCAACAAGTATTTCAGAGTCGTTACACCACGAAATCTGGTCGTTGGTGAAAATTATTGGAGTTGGCGATGGAACTACAATAACTTCAACCAAATTACTGACCCCCGAGCAAGCACCCTGATAAACTTCGACCCAGTAAATGCCCCCTTCGGTGGCAATGTAGCTTTCAGTATCTGCACCATCGATAGGTTGATCGTTAACATACCACTGGTATGAGTCAGCGTTGCTTATATCGGTGTAAAGTGTAACAGAGACCTCCTGGCTTGAACACCAAACCAGCATGTCGGGTGTGAAGGCTATTGGATGGAGTACATCGTCCTGTAGTATTTCGAAAGAATTGCTAATTCCAGAACAACCATTAAAAGTAACCATCAACCAGTAAATACCAACCTCAGTAGCAGTATAGGTTGATGAGTTTGCATCAGCAATAGCTTCTCCGTTTAAGAACCATTGATAAATAGCTTCTGTATCGATGAAGGTGGTTTCAAAGGTTACACTTATTTCTGTATCAATACACCATGATAGTTGATCAAGGGTATAAATTAATGGTGCAGGGTTACTTGTAAGCGTAATTTGAATCGGATTGCTTAATCCTGGGCAGCCATTTAGATAAACCATCACAGAATAGGAACCAGCTTCGGTGGCTGAATAGGAGCTTGATGTGGCACCCTCAATAACATCGCCATTATGCAACCAAATGTATTCATCGGCTTCAGCTATATCAACTTCCAACAAAACAACAAACTCTTCACCTTCGCAATAGCTTAAAGGATCTTCTGTTGAAATAATGGGCTCTGGGGTCGGGCTGACAGTTATTGCAACTTCATTACTTACCCAGGTACATAAATAGGACAAGGTAACTTCAACAGAATACACACCGGCTTGAATTGCTGTAATGCTTGAATTTGTTGCATCCACAATTGCCGATCCGTTAATGAACCATTGGTAAGAAACATCAAGGTCGTTAGGATTGAAGATATTTGTCTCAAAAGTTACCTCAATTTCATCGTTTGAGCACCATGATAGTGGATCGATGGTGGAAATGAATGGTAGAGGATTTGGGATAATGCTTACAGTGAAGATTCCGCTAATACCTGTACATCCATTTACAACCACCTCAACGGTGTAACCACCCTCATCTGTTGCAATAAACGTATTATCAGTAGCACCTTCAATTGATACACCATTCAAAAACCATTGATAGGCTTCTGCATCAGCAATACTAACCTCAAGAGGAAGGTAAACCTCTTGACCCTCGCAGAAATCTGAGGGTTCAATCTCAGTGAATATTTCAGGTACAGGTAAGGGGTTAACAATAACCTCAATCTGATTGCTCTCACCTGTACATGTTCCTTGTGTAACGATAACCCAATAAACTCCAACTTCTGTAACAGTTATGGTACTGCTATTTTCACCCTCAATCAGCACGTCACCGTTGTACCACTGGTAAGTATCAGCATTTGTGATGTTTACTAAAAGGGTTACTAGCACTTCATCGCCTTCACAGAACTGCGTTTGATCTGTAGTAGAAATGATTGGGTAAAGCATATCGTCTAGTATAATTGCAAAACTGTTGCTGATACCCGAACAACCGTTAATAGTTACCATAATATGGTATGTACCAACAGTATTAGCAGTATAAGTCGATTCAACTGCGTTTTCAATGGGTTCACCATTCAAATACCACTGGTAAAGAGCCTCTTCATCAATAATATCAACATCAAAGGTTACGCTAATTTCAGCACCTTCGCACCATGTGAGAGGATCGGAAGTAGAAATAGTTGGCACAGGGTTATTAAACACTACAATATCAATTAAATTGCTTACGCCACTGCAACCATTTACTGTTACTTGAACCCAGTAAACGCCCTCCTCTTGAACTGTATAAACTGGCTGGTTTGCGTCATCGATAGGATTACCATTAACGAACCACTGGTATTCTTCAGCACTCTCAATATCAACCATTAATTCAACGTTTATCTCATCCCCTTCACAGTAGGTTAGGAACCCAGTTGCTATAATGAAAGGTTCTGGTGTGGGAATTGTGCTAATCGTCAGTACGTTGCTAGTGCCAGCCCCATCACCCTTGGTGATATAAACTGAGTAGGCACCAGCAGCAGTGGCCAAGTACGTGCTCTCATTCGCATCGGGGATCTCCGCCCCATTCAACAGCCACTGGTAGGTGTCTGCATCATCTATGTCAACGCTCAGTAACACACTGATCTCCTCGCCCTCGCACCAAGAAAGGTTATCCTCAGTTGAGATAACAGGGTAGAGGGTACCAGCAGGGTTTACAATCACTTCGATGGAGTTGCTAATCTCGGTGCAAATGCCAATGGTAACTGCGACTGAGTAAAGACCAGCAGAGGTAGCGGTGTAGGTGTTATCAGTAGCTTCGGCAATCTCTTCACCATTATGCAGCCATTGGTAAGCATCGGCATTGTCAGGAACAACAGCCAGGGAGACCATCACATCATCATCCTCGTTCCATATTAGGTTATCAGATGTGCTAATAGTCGGGCTAATAGCAGGGAAAAGCGAGATGGCGACCCCATCACTCAGGCCCGAGCAGCCGCCTAAAGTAACTTCAACGGAAATGATACCCACGGATGTTGCTGTGAAGGTATTCTCGATAGCGCCCTCAATCACTTCGCCGTTAAGCATCCACTGGTAGGATTCTGCATCAGTAATATTTACGGTGAATTCCACGATTATTTCATCGCCAGCGCAGAAGGTCAAAGCATTTTCAGTAGATATGATTGGTTCTGGGAGAGGAATTACAGATACGATTAAGATATTGCTCGTTCCAGAATCGTCGTCTTTTGTGATGAAAACAGAGTATGATCCTGCTTCGCTTGCAACGTATGTATTCTCTGTTGCACCCTCAATAGTCTCACCATCAAGCATCCACTGGTAGGAGTCCGCATCGGTGATGTTAACCTCAAATGTTACGCTGATGGGTTGTCCTTCACAGTATGATAATGGATCTAAAGTAGAAATAATAGGTTGAATCGACTCGCTTACAACCACAGTAGCGTAAGCAACGGTTGAACAACCAAATTCGGTTGCTACTTCAACCCATACCTCAAATGAACCCAATCCAAATACGCTGCTTTCAAAGAGATAGGTTTGTTCTGATGAACCATCATGCCATTGGTATGTGGCAAAGCCTTGACCAGCATCAAATAGGTGAGATGCTCCAAGGGTCAAGTAGATGACTCCTGTAGAAATTGAAACCTCTGGATTAGGCTGAACAACTATTTCAATTTCATTGCTAATGGTACTACAACCCATTTGGTTAACCATTATCGAGTAGATTCCCTGTTGATTTGCAGTGTAGTTTTCACTAATTGCATCATCAATTGGTTCACCATCTAGCAGCCATTGATATGATTCGGCATCAGAGATATCAGCAGATAATACAACTTCAATAGCATCATCCTCGCAATATGTCAGAAGATCGAGAGTTGAAATAATTGGTGAAGGAATGGGTAAATCATTAATTGTAACAATCTCAAAAACTGGGCACAAACCATCGGTGACTATTAACTGATATTCATCAGGTAGTAGATCAGTAAATAGACCATTATTTTGGAAAGTTTCTCCTCCATTAATTGAGTATTGAAGTGTGCCATTACCTCCTGATGCAAACACCTCAATTTCACCAAGGTACAAGAAGTCTTCGTTGCAACTTATTACGTGTGAAACAGAAATTTCATCAATTAATATAGTTGAGGGTGACTCAAGAATTATGGTACCTGAACTAATCGGACCGCAATTATTCGCATCAGTTACAAATATTTCGTAAATGCCACCTCCTAAGTTCTCAAAAACTCCGGTAGAATTTGAGATATCATTGGGCATAAGAGTATAAGTAAGTGTTTGTGTCCCACCAATAGCTACTACAGAAATTGCACCTGGTATATCGCAAGTAGGATTTGAGAAATCAATCCCAACAACTTCAATCTGTTCAACGTCAATAACTTCAATTTCGAGTAAGGAGAAACATCCATTTGCATCAACAACTTCAATGATATGAAGACCTGATGCTAAATTGAAGAACTGGGATGCTGCCTGCCAGTCACTGCCATTTATTCTACTGAAGTAAGGTGGAATTCCCCCTTCAACTTCAACGGTTATACTTGCATCCTCATTGCCAAAACACGATGGCTGTGTTAGGTTAACAGAAATGATTATCTCACCTGGTTGGGTGATTGTTGCTCCTTCGTTAATAAAGTTGCCATTCAAATCTTGAACAGTAACGTTATATTCTCCATGACTGAGATCGGTGATAATTAATATATCATTGTATTCAGGTAGGGGTCCATTTGGTCCATTCCAAGTGATTGAGTAAGGAGGTGTTCCACCAGAAATAGAAACCTCTATAGATCCATCATTTGCACCAAAGCAACTGACTGAAAGGGTGCTAATAGTTATGCTCAGACTTTCAAGTTGAATTATATCAGTTGTAACTGAACATCCATTTTCATCAGTCACAACAATCCAGTAATCTCCATTTATCAGGTTGTCGAATATCCCTAATTGATTGATTGTTATTTCTCCAAGATTAGTTTCCCAGAGCGAATATGTGAGTGTACCTGTTCCACCCTGAGCACTTAAAATAATTACACCATTACCTGCACCAGAAGGATTTTCAGTCTCGACAAGCATCAAAGAATAACTAATTATCGTTGACTCAACAATAGATAATTCATTGCTAACCCCAGTACAATTGTTTTTTGTAACCACCACAGAGTAACTACCTTGTTGTGTGGCCGTGTAAGAGGATTCGAAGGCATTTTGAATTTCTTCACCATCAAGAAGCCATTGATAGGAATCCCCTTCAATATCAACAATGAAAGTGGTTTCAATAATTTCGCCATAGCAATAGATAAGTTGATTATCAGTTGAAATTGAAGGACTAGGTATTTCGTTAACAAACATTTCAATTGCAGAAGATAATGCCGGATTATTTGATGCACAGAGTTCACTTGAAGTTACTAGAACTGCCAAAATATCACCATCGGAGAACTCATTATAAGTAAATGTGTTGCTATTAGCACCAACCTCAAGATTGTTCAGTTTCCACTGGTAGCTCGGGCTGCTGCCCCCGTTGGTGGGGGTTGCGGTGAAGGTGACGGCCGTCCCCTCGCAGATCGCCCCTG
>CAYZSD010000034.1:0-25285 GCA_964481075.1 uncultured Rikenellaceae bacterium
TTAGATAATTCTTCGCAATCCGAATATTTATCTCGGCAGCTTGGTCTTTTTCCATATACTTCACAAGTTTTGCAGGCGCACCAGCATAGATACTGCCAGGCTCTACAACCGTATGATTTAGCACAACCGAATTTGCGGCAATAATTGCACCCTCCCCAATAACTGCATGGTCCAGCACAACGGCACCGATTCCAACTAAACATCCCTTTTTTAACGTAGCACCATGAACAGTTGCATTATGTGCAATGGAAACATCGTCCTCGATAGTGGTTATAGATTTTTGAAAAGTGGTGTGTATTACTGCATTATCCTGAATGTTAACCCTATTCCCGATTCGAATTGAGTTGACATCGCCCCGAAGTACTGCCCCAAACCAGATGCTACAATCATCGCCAATTATCACATCACCAATAATAACCGATGTTTCCGACAAGAAACAGCGACTACCAAATTTTGGGGTGAACCCCCTTACCTCTTTTATCAAAGCCATAACTTTTTTTTACAAAAATAGGTTTTCTAATCGAAATAGTTATTCCAACTTAAAGTTATTCGAAAACGTTTCAAATCTGACAACAATCATGTTTTTAAACAATCAAAAAAAAAAAAACTATTGTTTTTCATTTTAGAAAATAGATAATTTTGTGTTGACATTTTAAAGCAGGAATTTATCTCAAAAAAAATGTAAATATTATGGATAAAGAAAAACAGGTTCTCGAATTGGAGGAGTTATCCATTCGGTTTTCTGGTGACTCGGGCGATGGTATGCAGCTAACTGGAACGCTTTTCTCCGAGGCATCGGCACTATTCGGAAATGGTGTAAGCACCTTCCCCGATTATCCGGCAGAAATACGTGCACCTCAGGGCACAATTGGAGGTGTTTCGGGTTTTCAGCTAATGATTGGAAGCAAGAAGATTAATACACCGGGTGACTACTGCGATATTCTGGTTGCCATGAACCCCGCAGCATTAAAGGCAAATGCAAAATGGTTGAAGCCTGGAGCTACCATTATTGTTGATAGCGATACTTTTAATGAGAAAGGGCTTCAACGCGCCAACTTCAAAACCAATGACCCAATTAAGGAGCTAAAGCTTGAGGACTATCAAACTATCTTTGCACCTATCACAACCTTAACAAAAGAAAGCTTAAAGGAGACGGATCTTGACAACAAGAGTATTGTTCGAAGCAAGAATATGTTTGCTTTAGGAATGGTTTACTACATGTACGAGCGACCTCTTCACTTTACCGAGCATTACTTTGAGGAAAAGTTCAAGACTAAACCAAGGGTTGTTAATGCAAACAAGAAGGTTCTTCGCGATGGTTATAATTACGCATCAAATATTGAAGCCATTGCCAATACCTACAAAATTCCTGCTGCCAAAAACCTACCCAAGGGCAAGTACAGAAATATAAATGGAAATACAGCAACCGCCTGGGGTTTAATTGCCGCTTCGGAGAAGGCAAAACTCCCCTTATTCTGTGGATCATACCCAATAACCCCTGCAACAGAAATCCTTATCGAACTTTCTAAAAGAAAGGATTTAGGGGTAAAAACCTTGCAGGTTGAGGATGAGATTGCAGGGATCTGTACTGCAATTGGAGCTGCTTTTGCTGGTAATTTTGCCGTTACCACCACATCGGGGCCTGGCCTTTCACTAAAATCGGAAGCAATCGGGTTGGCGGTAATGACCGAGCTACCTTTGGTTATTGTTAACGTACAAAGAGGTGGTCCAGCAACTGGTTTGCCAACAAAAACTGAGCAAAGCGACCTAGTGCAGGCATTGTACGGACGAAACGGGGAATGCCCTGTGGCGGTGGTTGCTGCTAGCACGCCTAGCAATTGCTTCGATTGGGCCTTCATTGCTTCCAAAATTGCCCTTGAGCACATGACACCGGTTATCCTTCTCACCGATGGATTTCTTGCAAACGGGAGTGAGCCCTGGCTAATCCCTAGCATGAAGGATTATCCTGAGATTCATCCACCTTTGGTTCCCGATGGAACTCAAAACTACTTAACCTACGAACGTGAGCCCGAAAGGTTAGCACGTAGGTGGGCTTTCCCTGGACAAAAAGGGTTGGAGCATCGTGTTGGCGGCCTCGAAAAGGATTTTCTGAAAGGAACAGTGTCGCATGACCCGATTAACCATCAGAGGATGGTTGAAATAAGAGCCGCAAAAGTTGCCAAAATTCAGGATTATATTCCTTTGCAGGAGGTTTATGGCGATCCCGAAGGTGACCTTCTTGCTATTAGCTGGGGAGGAACTTATGGGCACATGCTTACGGCAGTTCAGGAACTTAGGGAGAAAGGGAAAAGCATTTCGTTGTGTCACTTCAGTTACATCAATCCACTTCCCAAGAATGTACGAGATATTTTCAAGCGATACAAGAAGCTTCTCGTTTGTGAGCTAAACCTTGGACAAATGGCCGATTACCTAAGAATGAACTTCCAAGAGTTTACCTATTTGCAATATAACAAGGTGCAAGGCCTACCTTTTACAATTGTTGAACTGAAAGAGAAATTTAATCAAATACTGGAGGGCAAGTAATCATGGGAAAACATAACTATACACCTCAAGATTTCAAGAGTGATCAGGAAGTACGCTGGTGTCCGGGCTGCGGCGATCACGCAATTCTAAATTCCGTTTACAGAGCTCTTCCAGAGGTTTCCGAAATACTAGACTATAGCAAGGAACGTTACGTATTTGTCTCAGGTATTGGATGCTCTAGCCGTTTCCCATACTACGTCAATACTTATGGCTTTCATGGAATTCATGGAAGGGCTGCAGCTATTGCAACCGGAATCAAGGTGGCCAATCCTAGACTTAGCGTTTGGGAGATGACAGGTGATGGCGACTCTCTGGCCATTGGTGGTAATCACTTTATTCATGCAGTTAGACGAAATATTGATATAAACATTGTGCTGTTTAACAACGAGATATATGGCCTAACCAAGGGACAGTATAGCCCAACTTCAAAACTCGGAGCTGTAACAAAAACCTCCCCATTTGGCACTGTTGAGCATCCATTCCGTCCAGGTGAGTTGATTATTGGTGCCCAGGGAAAATTCTTCGCTCGCACCATCGATGTTGATGTCAAGCTTACAGCTGAAGTTCTTGTTGAGGCGGCAAAACACGATGGAACCTCAGTGGTTGTCGTTCAGCAGAATTGTGTGATATACAACGATAACACCCACAAGGATTTCACCGACAAGGATGTTAGAGACGATAGAACCATCGTGTTAAGGCACGGAGAAAAGATGCTCTTTGGGAAGAACAAGGAGAAAGGCTTGATTAGAAAGGATAATCATTTAGAAGCAGTTGTGGTAGGTGAAGGGGGATATACAATCGACGACATCCTTGTGCACGATGCCCATGAACCTAACCCCGGCATGCATGTTATGCTTGCAAACATGTCGTTACCAGAACTCCCTATTGCACTTGGGGTGATTCGCGCAGTTAAGCATTCAACCTACGATGATAACGTAAGGGATCAACTTCTTGAAATCCAACAAACAGCCAAGATTAAGTGTGTGGACGATCTTCTCCATAGTGGAGATGTCTTTGAAATGAAGTAGCAGACTTTCGTTGTTTTAAACAACCAATTTTAGGCCACCAAACTTTTTGTTTCTCAGGTTATTCCTATGGTTTCGAAAAGTTTGGTGGCTTTATTTATTATCTGTAGTTTCTACTTTCACCTTGAAACTTGGTGCTTTGTAATCTTTATCAAGGTAATCGGAGGGTATTGTTGTTGTATTTCCATCCCTAGCAGCACGATAATGAGGGGAAAGAATTTCAATGCCCCTTTCGTTGCAAACATCTTGAATATTCTGATGCAAGTTAGAGTAGATAGCAGCTTGTTTCTTTACTTCCTTAGTGTAAGCATTTATTTGATAAGCCACATAAAAATCTTCCAGGCTGGTTTGTAGTACAAATGGTTTAGGGTCATGAAGAATATGTTCAGTCCTTAAAGCAGCATCAATTAATGCGTTGTACATATCTTTCCAAGGAACATCGTATCCAATTGTTACGGTTGTATGAAGAATAAGCCCATTATTTGCTGCTTCGCTGCTATAATTAATCGTATTACCCGAGAGAACAGCCGAATTTGGGATGGTAATGATTTCATTTTTAGGTGTTTTTATACGAGTGACAAGAAGAGTTTTTTCTTCCACATCGCCAAAAACATCGCCAATTTTAATGCGATCACCTATTTTGAAGGGTCTCATATAGGTTATCACTAAACCTGCTACCATGTTAGCAATGGCTGTTGAAGAACCTAAAGAGAAAAGAATACCTAAGAATACTGATACTCCCTTGAAAATATCGGAATCGGAACCGGGTAAATATGGAAAAATAAGGACAAACATAAAAGCATAAAGCAGAAACCTAACTATGCTGTAGGTCGGCATTGCCCAATCGGAATGAAATCCTGCAATTTTGAGTTTTTCTGCTTCAATTTCATGGAATACATATTTCACGAAACGAACAGCATATTTCATTACGAAATAGATAACAAGTATGGTAATTAAGTTTGGCAGATAGTTCCATACAGCGATGAAAATGCCTTTAAAAGGATTCCATACCAGGTTGAATAAATCATCGGCCCAATTGCGTGTAAAAGGAAAAATGCTGAAAATGATAGGAAGTGCGATATACAGTATTAGCGCGTAAATCAACCACCTGAAAGGTTTAAATAAAAGCAGAATTGCCTTGTACTCCTGCTCTGCGGTTAAGAATGTATAGTCTTTATAGGCAAGGTTTTTTAACCATTTATTTCTATTAAGTTCAAAAAAAGCATTAAGCTTATTTAAAGCTCTATTTGTTAGCCATAGTACTGATGCAACAGAAAATAAGACTAATAATAGTAAACCTAATCGAATTAACACTTTTGACCAACGGCTTTCTTCTTTGGCTTTCTTTAAATCATTTTTTATTATTTCAGTGTAGTTTTTTGCCAATTCAAGTTTTGACATGTTTTGCCACAAAGCATCAGTTTCTGAAATGCTCATAATTATTGTTTCACCATAAACTATGTCAATGGTATATTCCGAATCAACAAACGAAATAGAATCAGTTTTGAGGAAGTCGTCTTTATACAGTTTTTCAATTCTATAAGTAATATTCTGAGCCCTGTCCTTAGGCTTGGATGCGCCAATTTTTGAGTAAACAAGGAATAGTGTGTCTTTGTAAATTCCGAAGACAGCATACCCTGTTGCCGAAACTTTTAACGAGTCAACTCTTCGCTTTTTTGAGGCAATTCTCTGAATTTCATGCTCTTCAATCTCCCTGATTTGCTTTAGTAGATTCTCCTTTTGTAGATTATCGGTCGTTTTTAAGGCTTTTAATTGTTCTTCAAGCTCTGCTTTTTTTATCGAATCGGCTATTCTTTGTTGCTCTATTTCAATTAATCTTTTATTGTAATCGAGCAATAGTATATTGTTTATCGAATCGTTATCAACGTTATTGCTTTCATCCTGTCCTTTAACAGAATTTATGCAGAAAACTATAGAAATAGTCAGAATAAGAATTTTTTTTATTGTCATTTTATTCTCCTTTTAGGTTAGAAATCAACTAATAAATCATGATCGCCTTACTCATGATTGTTTGTTCTTTTCTCTTTGAATCAAATACTTCAATCTAAAATCATTTTTGGGATTAGCTAAACCCCTTGTTGGTTGGCGTTATTTTTTTATTCTGACAAAGAATTCATAATAAAATTCGAAACCACCATCATTACAAATTTTCAGCGTATCATTGTTTAACCAATACTCATAACTAGAATACCATACTTGCCCATTAAGTTCTTTTCCAAAAATTGTAATCTCAGTTTCGTTAATTGTATAACCATATCGACCAATTTCATCTCCTAAATAATCAAAACGTATTCTTTCGTGATTTTTTGTGTATTCCTCAATTCTTTGGTTTTCATTATCAACCGAATAAACACCCCCAACCATTATGTCGTATCCTTTAACTAATTGCCATTTTCCAACAATACTCTCTAAATAATTAAAATCTTTTTTACACCCAATCAGAAATATGAATAACAGTATAAAAAGTTTCATGTTTTTCATCTTCTTGATTTTAAAATTTATGGTAAGAAACCTGCTATGCTTCTAAGTTTTCATTAAAAGTAAGAAATTTATCTCACTATTTTTTCAAAAATTCGTTATTGAAATTCAAAATATACTACAACATCCAAACAGCAACACTTAAAACCTATCTTGAGGCTTCAACTAAACGGGTAAGAAGGGTTGCATCGTTCTGGAGCGCATTTCCAACAACAACCATGTTTGCTCCAGCAAGCCGTGCCCTGTTAACCTTTTCGGGGGTATTAAGTCCACCTCCTACAATAATTGGTAATTCAATCTCCCTGCGAACATCCTCGATTAGCTTTTGGGGAACGGGATAGTCTGCACCACTACCTGCCTCAAGGTAAATGGCTTTCAAGCCAAGCTGTTGCCCTGCAAGGGCAGTTGCAATGGCAATATCGTGCTTACTCGATGGGATGGGAGTTGTATTGCTTATGTACTGAACTGATGTGATGCACCCCGATTCAATGAGCATGTAGCCAGTGGGAATAACCTCCATGCCACTTTGTTTTATTGCCTTCGAAACATGAATATGATTTCCAATCAGAAAGTCAGGGTTTCTTCCCGATATTAGCGACAGTAGCAGAATGGCATCGGCAAGTGGGCAGAACTGCATTGAGCTGCCGGGGAAAAGTACTACAGGAATTTTTGTTAAACTTTTTATGAGGGTCAGTGTTCGCTCAATACTTCCAAATACTAAGCTCCCACCCAGGAGTAGAAGATCGACCCGACTCTGTTCCGCTTTGGTGATTATTTGAGAGAGTTGCTGTCCCGTATAGTTGTCAGGATCAATGAGAAGACCAAAAACACCTGGCTTAGAGTCTTGTATTTTTCTTTAAATACTGGTTACCATGTCATCAATTTTGCGTTGCAATAAACCCAAACAACATTAAAACTCCCAACGTAGAAAAAATGAACCTCTGAAAATTTTTGCACTGTGCCTCCAATTCTAACGGATACTTCAATCTTTCCAGAATTAGGAATGCTATCGAAGGGCTTAACATCCATGTCAATGCCACCTAGTCCTTCCATGCCGGGCAGTTTGTAAACAGCCTCCTTCGCGCTCCAGACGAGTGCAAGCAACTTGTTGTTATTCAGGTTTATCCAAGTCTTTTCCCGCATTGATAGGTATTTATGAGCTACGTGAGAGAAAGGCCTGTTGTAGTACTCAATATCAATTCCTACGTTATTTTTTTGACTAATAATTACAGCAACAAACGGAAAAGAATGGCTTATGGAAAGATGTACATTTGAGTTGGCAAGAAACGGACGGCGTGTAGGGTGATAGAGAACATGCCCGGTTTGACCAAACTCTCTTAAAAGAGTTCTGGCTGCAAGCCATTCGAGGCGACGACGTGGATGAGAAAGCTTAGCTAGTCCTGGGAAGTAATCGCCTCCCACAAGCTCTTTGAGTTGGGTCTCAGTTTCTTCAACCCGCCATACACCCATGGTGTATTCTTCACTTTTTAAAACATCTATTAGCCCCATCTTCTGAGAGTAAAGCTATTTCCACTCAACGGTTTTCATTAACATAATGAGATCTTTCCCAAAGAAATCGATAGAAGAAGCTAAGGAGTCCTTGTTTGGTTGAACGTAGAAGTATAGGGCTCCCCGAAGAAAATGTCTGGTTGAATCGGTAACATAGAATTGCCAGGAGCATGCCGTGTTCCCTTTAATCTCATAAAGAATGCCGTAAACTTTTGTTTCAGGATTACTGAAGAGGGTTTCGCTAATCGCTTCGGCCTTAACAACATGTTTATAAACAAGGGTTCTTGAGTCTTCCAATAGCGAATCGAGCCTTCCGCGTGCATCCTTATAGCTAATGTGGATTCTGGCCTTATACCTTGGAAAATCTACGTTTGTCCAATACTTCTCTTTGATTCTGGAGTCGTCTTCAATAACCTTTCCGTAGGTTGGGTAGTAGAATCGGTATGGATAACCTATGGAGTCGAATAGAACGTACTCTTTTTCAGGGTAATCGATTCGGAAGTAACCCCGTGGTTTGGGAGTAGATACTTCTTTGCATGAAAAGAGACAGATTAATAGCCATCCCAAAAACAGGCTTGTAAAGGTTTTTGTTCGCATTATTTCTGTTTTTGGGTTTTGATAATCACCTTTATTCGTTTAATTCGTTTGTTATCAACAGAATCTATGGTGAAGCGGAATTGCTTGTGGTTTATAGTATCGTTCTTGCTAGGGAGTCGTCCAGTAATCTCAAGTATTACCCCGGCAAGGGTCTCTGCTTCACCACGAACGCTATCGAACAAAGAATCGTCAACGTTTACAACTCGGTAAAAGTCATTAAGTAAAATTTTCCCTTCGAAAAGGTAGTTGTTCTCGTCAATTTTTGTGTAGAGCGATACTTCTTCGTCCGATTCATCGGATATTTCTCCAACTATCTCTTCAAGAATGTCTTCGAGGGTTACAATACCACAAGTGCCACCGTACTCATCGACCACTATCGCAAGATGTATCCTGTTGGTTTGAAATTCCGACAGCAATGCGTTGATTTTTTTGCTTTCAGGTATAAAGTAGGGTTCGCGTAACAGGGCTTGCCAGGCAAAAGTATCGGGCTCATTAATATATGGTAATAAATCTTTCACGAAAAGAACACCTCGAATAGAGTCGAAAGACTGCTCGTAAACTGGTATTCTACTATACCCCGATTCAACCACAACGGCTTTGAGCTTATTGAAACCTGTGGCCAGCTCAAGGGCAACAACATCTAACCGGGGTTTCATTATCTCACGAACTTCTGTGTGCCCAAAGTTTACAATACCTTTAAGAATCTTTCGCTCTTCGGGATGGTGGCCTGAAGTAATATCCAGGGCATCTCCTAGCTCATCCATTGAAATGTTTCTTCGTGGAATCAAACGACGCCCAACGTGAACCGATGAATGAACTAGAAGGTAATTCAATGGTCTGAAAATATTCGTTAAAACTATTAGTGGCAGCGCCATAAGCCTTGAAAAGGAGAGAGCCTTGCTGTTTGCAAGTATTTTAGGCAGAATCTCACCAAAAAGCAGAAGCAGAAAAGTTATTACAACAACCTGAAAAACAAATTCTAGTACTGGAGCATCGTTGAATGAAATAACGGACCTGGAAAGATAGGCTGACAGGATAATTATTCCAACGTTAACTAAGTTATTGGCAATAAGTATCGAAGCGAGAAGCTGTTCGGGCTTTTCTAGCAGCTCAAGGATGAATTTGTTTCTCTTGTTGGTTTCGTTGTTGAGGTTGTTAAGATCATGAGGAGAAAGGGAAAAAAAAGCCGATTCTGAGCCGGAAATCAACCCCGATATTAGTAAAAGAATGACAAGGGCAACAAAACCAAATGTTATTCCAACAGTTATGGGTTGGAGGGAAACATCGATGTTGCAAAGTATAATGTTACACAGAAAACTATCCAAAATGCTTT
This sequence comes from uncultured Rikenellaceae bacterium, assembly GCA_964481075.1. Classification (GTDB taxonomy): domain Bacteria; phylum Bacteroidota; class Bacteroidia; order Bacteroidales; family Tenuifilaceae; genus MWFE01. The sequence goes on from CAYZSD010000034.1 coordinate 9,508, forward strand.
TGTCCAATTGTTTGAGAAAAACCTATTTAATACTTAAGCAATGTGAAATTTATGCAAAAATATAAAAAAGGGCAGAAAAACTAGAATGGCAGATCATCATCAGGTGCGGGAATTTGTGAATCTGGCTCTGAAATTGCAAGTGGAGCATAAGATTTTTCACCCGATTCTCTTGATTGTCCTGGTCCTCCCTCAGTTGATGGGCCTAGGAAGCGAAAGTTTAGGCACTGAACCTCAGTGAAATACCTTTTTGTTCCGCTCTCCTTGTCATCGTAAGTGGTAGTTCTAAGCTTTCCCTCGATGTAAAGGAGCTTACCTGATTTAACATATTTCTCAACTGTTTCGGCTTGGCCTCGCCAAACAACTATGTTGTGCCATTCGGTTTGGGTAACCCTTTGTCCGTTCTTATCGGTGTACGTTTCATTTGTGGCAAGAGGAAAACGAGCAACCGTTGTTCCTCCCTCAAGATGCCGAACCTCAGGGTCTTTGCCTACATTACCAATAAGGATAACTTTATTAACGCTCATAAATTTCAGTTTATTGAATTTCAGTAAAAGTATTAAATATATAGGTAAACAACAAAATTGAAGGGTTACTTTTTTCTTTTACCTAAATTTGCTGTTATGCAAGGTAAAGCCTTTTCCCTCCTACAGGTTAATTTCCTTTTCGATATTGAACTATTGTTTCCGCAGCTAGGTAGTTGTCAATTAGTTTTGGGATGGAGTAGTTCGAAACACTATTGTTTTCAACCATTAAGAATTTGTACATAAAGCGTTTGGGGATCTTTTCTATTTCAATGGTAACAAATCGTGTGAATAACGTTTGATGGCTTAGTTGATGTTTAACAATCGGTGAAACATTGATAATTGTATGCTCAATATTACTCAAGAGAGCCTTCCACTTCTTATGACGTACAATATCATGGGGTTCAATGGGTTCGCTTGTCTCAATGAGTGGAAACTGGTAAAGCGATTTCCATATATCATCCTCAGTTCGTTTATGAATAAAGGTGTGATTTTTAAACTTTATAATAACATAAACAAAGTATCGGGGCCTTGCAGCCAACTTCTTCGCTTTTACTGGTAAACTATCTATGGTGTTGTTTCTATTGGCATAGCAAATATCAAGGAAAGGGCAGGACGAGCATTTCGGGTTTTTAGGCAAGCATTGAAGAGCCCCAAAATCAAGTAGGGCTTGGTTGAATACATCGGGTTGTTTTCGGTCAATAATATCCATAACAATGCTATGGAATTCTTTCTTCCCTTTAGCGCCGTAAGGCGATGCGAAAACACCAAAGATACGGGCAATCACCCTGTAAACATTCCCATCGATTGCAGGAACAACCTCTTTATAGGCAAAGGAAGCTATTGCTCCAGCTGAATAGCTACCTATTCCTTTAATTTCCATTAAATCATTATATGATTTAGGTAGCTGTCCCTGATATTTCTCCATAATAGTCTTTGCACTTTGATGCAAGTTTCTTGCCCGGGAGTAGTACCCCAAGCCCTGCCAAACCTTTAGCACTTCATCCTCATTTACTTTTGCTAATACTTCCATGGAAGGAAAGGTATTTATGAAATTAAGGTAATAACTTAATCCTTGTGCTACTCTGGTTTGCTGCAAGATAATCTCTGAAACCCAGATATAGTAAGGGTTATCTATTCCCCTCCAGGGTAAATAAAGCTGGTTTTTTTCGAACCAACTATTTAGAACATTTTTAAATTCCATTAAATCAATGATTAATGAATAAATTTTTTAGTAAAAATACTACCAAAGTTTTTTATTTATCAATATAAATGCCTTATATTTGCAATCCTAATTCATGGTTTTAAAGTTTAACTATTTGATAATTAAAGTTTTTTCAAACATGACAAAAGCAGATATCGTAAACGAGATTTCCAAAAGTACTGGAATCGAAAAGGTGACTGTACAGCGTACAGTTGAAGCCTTCATGGAAACTGTTAAGGACTCCCTAGTAAAAGAGAAGAATGTTTACCTAAGGGGTTTTGGTAGTTTCATCATTAAAAAACGTGCTAAGAAAACCGCACGTAACATTTCTAAGAATACTACAATCATTATTCCAGAGCACTTCATCCCTTCATTCAAGCCTGCAAAAACTTTTGTTAACAAGGTGAAGAACCACGTGAAGTAGTATTGCTTTATTTTTTAATTTTATAATATCATACAATCATGCCAAGCGGAAAGAAGAGAAAGAGGCATAAGATGGCAACTCATAAGCGGAAGAAGCGTTTACGCAAAAACCGTCATAAGAAAAAGAAATAATACTGTAAGTGTTTAGTTTACAGTTTAATTAAGCAGTTATGCCAACCTAAGGAGCAACAAGTTCTTTAGGTTGGTGTTCTTTATTATACCTTGCCGTTAACTAATCAATTTTTATAAAGTGAATTCCGAACTGATAATTGATCTCCGTTCTGCTGAGGTTGCTATCGCTTTGCTTGAGAACAAACAGCTTGTGGAACTCAACAAGGAGAAAAGCAACGTGCAGTTTGCGGTTGGTGACATCTATCTCGGTAAGGTTAAAAAAATAATGCCCGGTTTGAATGCAGCATTCGTTGACGTTGGATACGAACGCGATGCCTTTTTGCATTATTTAGACCTTGGGCCACAGTTTCGTTCGTTTGGAAAATACCTTCAAGCAGCGCTAGCAAAGAAGGGAAAGCCAGTCCCTGTGTCAAAAGTAAAGCTTGAATCAGAAATTGAGAAGGAAGGCAAGATTTCGGATGTGATTGCATCAGGCCAAACCGTTCTGGTACAGATAGCTAAGGAGCCAATATCAACAAAGGGGCCCAGGCTAAGCGCAGAAATATCTATAGCAGGAAGAAATCTGGTTTTGTTACCTTTCTCCGATAAGGTTTCTGTATCCCAGAAGATTAGCTCTCCCGAAGAGCGCAAACGCCTCAAACGCCTCCTTGAAAGCATTATCCCCCAAAACTATGGCGTTATTGTACGAACTGCCGCCGAGGGGAAAAAGGTTGCAATTCTCGATGCTGAACTTCGAAATCTAATCAGGAAATGGGAGAACGCATTTGATAAAGTGAGAAACTCATCAGTTCCTGGAATTATACTAAGCGAACTCAAGCGTACTTCAGCAATACTTCGGGACATGCTAAACGTTTCGTTCAACAGCATTTATGTAAACGATGAGTCAATTTACAACGATGTGAGGGAGTACATTGGTACAATTGCACCAGAGAAGGAGAAGATTGTAAAACTCTACTCAGGGAATGTGCCAATATTCGAGAGCTTCGGGGTTGAGAAGCAAATAAAGGGTCTTTTTGGTAGAACGATTTCCATTAAAAGTGGTGCCTACCTAATAATTGAGCACACCGAAGCACTTCATGTTATTGATGTGAACAGCGGAAACCGTTCTAAAGTTGGGAGTGATCAGGAAACAAATGCTCTGGAGGTTAATCTAGCCGCTTGCGAGGAGATTGCCCGACAACTCAGATTAAGGGATATGGGTGGCATTATTGTCGTCGATTTTATCGACATGCACAACAATGATAACCGACAGCTGGTGTACGAGCGTATGAAGGAACTTATGGGAAAAGATAGGACGAAGCACAACATCTTGCCCCTTAGCAAGTTCGGTTTAATGCAGATTACCCGTCAGCGTGTAAGACCCGAAATGCACATCGAAACATCAGAGAAATGTCCGTCATGCAAAGGTACTGGAGAAATATCCTCAGCCATACTGCTCGACGAGCAGATTGAGAATAAACTGGCATTTCTAATTAATGAAAAGGAAATTAAAAAGCTGGTTCTTAAGGTTCACCCCTTTGTCGCAGCGTTTCTTTGTAAGGGATTAATAAGCAAAAGGTTGAAATGGATGTGGAAGTACAAGTGCTCCCTTAGGGTTGTCCCGATTTCTTCATTCAATTACCTTGATTACATTTTTCTTGATCAAAACGAAAACGAGATAGATGTTTAACCTACTAAGCCGCTGATTTCAGCGGCTTTTTTGTTATGCGACTTGAATTTCAATTATATTTTGTCATTATTGTTTCCTTTGGTATTTTTGTGGAAACAAAATCATAAACTTATTGTTAGTAACAGAATAAAAAATAAAAAATATCATATCCTATGAGGAAATTAGCTGTTCTTCTTTTTCTAGTTTTTGGGATTTTTTTCAATTCCCATTCACAAGTCTCTGATCCTGTAAAATGGAACATCAGATCATCCCAAGTAGAGGGTGCAAAGTATGAGGTGATCTTTGAAGCAACCATTAGTCCTGGTTGGCATCTATACTCAATGGATTTACCACCAGGTGGTCCAATACCCACTACCTTCATTTTTAACGATTCCAAGAACTATACGAAGAAAGGTGTGGTAACACAGATAGGTAACCTTAAGCATGAATTCGACGATATTTTTGGGGTTAATGTCAGCTATTTTGCTCACGACGCAAAATTCATACAAGCTATCGAACTTTCAAAGGGTATTTATGGCGCAAGGGTTGATGGAGTAATTGAGTATCAGGTCTGCTTCGAGGATAAATGCATCTTTCTTGATAAAGAGTTTAGCTTAACTATTGGTAGTAGCGAGAACTTATCGGAGTCGCCAAGCGTAGTTGCAGAAAAGAGCACCAAGCAAGCTGATGAATCAAGTTCATCGTCGCTGCTAATATTCTTCTTAATATCCTTTGCAGCAGGATTGGCAGGGCTACTTACGCCATGCGTTTTCCCAATGATCCCAATGACGGTTTCATTTTTTATGGGTAAGCAGAAGAATCGGCTAAATGCAATAATAAATGCCTTTATTTTTGGGATAAGTATAATTGTAATCTATAGTTCCATTGGTTTACTTGTCTCTCTCACAGGATTGGGAGCAGGTTTTGCCAATCAGCTTGTATCGCACTGGCTACCGAACCTTATCTTTTTTATCCTATTCATGGCTTTTGGTGCGTCTTTCTTTGGATTATTCGAGATAGTTCTCCCAAGCAGCCTTTCAACCAAGACAGATAGTCAGGCAGAAAAAGGTGGTTTTATAGGTTCTTTCTTCATGGCATTAACCCTTGTAATCGTTAGCTTGTCGTGTGTGGGGCCCATTGTGGGTGCAATTCTTGTTGAATCGGCTGCTGGCTTGGGCTTAAAACCAATTATTGGCATGTTTGGCTTTTCGCTTGCTTTTGCAATCCCCTTCACAATTTTTGCAATCTTCCCTTCGTGGCTAAAGAAACTTCCACGTTCGGGCGGTTGGCTCAACTCCGTTAAGATTGTTCTTGGGTTCATTGTCCTTGCTTTTGGGCTTAAGTTCTTGTCAACCATCGATCAGGCCTACCACTTGAATATCCTTGGAAGAGAGGTTTTCCTAGCTATTTGGATTTCAATCTTCTTTATGCTTGGGCTATACTTTCTTGGAAAAATTCGCTTCGAACTCGATTCGCCTGTTGAAAACATTGGTTTTTGGCGGCTTCTGCTTGCTATTGCAACGTTCTCATTTGTAATTTACCTTGTTCCGGGCTTGTTTGGTGCTCCCTTGAAAGGACTTTCGGGGTTGATCCCTCCAAAAACTACCCACAGCTTCGATTTGGAGCGTTTGATAGGGCAGGGGAGGGGTTCAAGTGGGCACCAGAATGCAAAAACGCTTTGCGACGAGCCCAAATACGCCGATTTTTTGCACCTTCCACATAACTTGGTTGGATATTTCGACTATGAGCAGGCTTTAGCTTGTGCGCGGGAGCAGAATAAGCCACTATTCGTTGACTTTGTTGGACATGCTTGCGCAAACTGCAAGGTGATGGAACAGAAAGTCTGGAGTGATCCACGGGTACTTGAAAGGCTAAGGAATGATTTTATTATCGTTGCACTATATGTCGATGAACGTACAAAATTGCCCGAATCGGAGTGGATTACTTCTACCGTTGATGGTAAAGTTAAAAGTACAATAGGTAGGAAAAACGCTGATCTTCAGATTAGTCGTTTTAATGTAAATAGCCAACCCTTTTATGTGTTGCTTGGAAACGAAGAAGAGCTCCTTGCGGAGCCCTTTGGGTTTAATACTGATGTTGAACTGTTCATTAACTTCTTAGACAAAGGGATTGAACAGTACAGGAGGTAACTAATTAATCGATAGATTGTTTGAAGAAAAGCCTAACGCTTGCACCACCTTCTGCCTTGTTTTCAATTTCTACCTTGCCATTGTGAGCGTCCATAATTAACCCAATAATTGCCAGGCTAAGCCCTTTCTGCTGGTCGGACTTTGTATCGCTTATGAAAAGCTGAAAGCAATTTTTTAGCATTTTCTCAGAGAAGCCGATCCCGTTGTCTTCGACACAAACAATTAGCCAGTCATTAGTCTCGGATGTTGAAACTTTTACAGTTGAACCTCCAGGGGAGTACTTAAGGGAGTTGTCGATAAGCTCATCCAAACAGAATGCCACTAGTTTTCGGTCGGCCTCAAAGCGTCTATCGGAATTTATTATCTTTTCAATAGTGCAATTCTTGCATGAAATATCTTCAAGTTTGGCTTCAACGACATGATTTATCACTTCCAAAGGATTAACTTTCTCGAAGAATAAACGGTAAGTTCCTGATCTAAGTTGCGTTACCCTTTCAGCAGATAGAAGGAATTTCTCCAGACGGTTTACAGACGTTTCAAGGATATAGATTAATGCAGAAAGCGATTCGGCACCTTCTTCGGCTGCGTCTTGTTTAAGCAAATCAACCGAACCCATTATACCATTAAGAGGGGTTCTAATCTCATGGCTAATAATGGAAAGAAAGTCAGTTTTCAGCTTGTCAATTTCTAACAGGTCGTTGTTCATCTGCTCAAGCTCTTTGTTTTTCTGCTGTAGCTGATGGGTTAACGATTGGTTTTCTTTCCTTAGCTGATACAATTCGAGAGCTTTGTCAATGATAGTCCGAAGCTGTTCCTCTCTCCAGGGTTTTTGAATATACTGAAAAATCTTTGCTTCGTTCACAGCCGTTTTTAGGGCATCGAAATCGGTGTAGCCAGTAATAAGGATCCGATTGAGTTCAGGGAAACGATCGATTGTTTGCTTTAGGAAGCTAACCCCATCCATATCTGGCATACGTTGGTCGGTTAGGATAAGGTCAATCTTTTCCTGTTTAAGGAGGTCAAGACCTTCCTGGGCATTGCTTGCAGTGAGCACCTTATACTCTCTCCGGAACGTATTACGGAAGATATTCAGGTTGCTTTCCTCATCATCAACGTAGAGGACAGTGAACTTCTTATCCTTTTCCATGCTCAATGGCTTTAAGTATGATCTCTCTCAACTCTTCAGTATTCCAGGGCTTGGATATGAACTTAAATAGTTTGTACTCTTTAAATGCTTTATCGATATCCTCTGGCTTCGAAAAGCCAGAAATCATAAGCCTATTTGGTGGAATCTCTTTGTACTTCTCGTGAACCATTTTTAGAAACTCTACGCCAGTAATTTCAGGCATACGTTGATCGGTTATCACTATATCAATTCGGTTTGAATCGAGAATATCAATCCCTTCCTTGGCCGATATCGCTGTAAAGATATTAAAATCGCGGCGGAAAGTATTGCGAAATACCCTCAGATTTACATCCTCGTCATCAACATAAAGCACATTATATTTTATTTTTTCCATAAAGGGTTATTATGATTTTACTTTTTGAACAATAGGTAGAGTAATGATAAATTCGGTACCAATGCCAATCTTACTGTTAACTTTTATTGTACCATTGTGTTCCTGAATAATACCGTAGGTTATTGATAAGCCTAGACCTAAGCCTTTACCCACAACTTTTGTTGTGAAGAAAGGGTCGAATATTTTTGTAATATCCTCATCACTAATCCCTTTCCCGCTATCTTTGATTGAGATATGTAGCTTGCTATTTTGGCTGAAAGTAGAAATAACGATGGATCCCTTTTCATCAATGGCATCAATAGCATTTGAAACTAAGTTTAGCAAAGCTTGGTCCAGCCGCCCAGCCTTACACTGTATAATTGAGTCTTTCCCGTTATACTCTTTAATGATGTCTATTCTGTTCTTGTAGTTGTTTTTCAGCAAGAGAAGTACTCCATCAATTATTCTATGAATATCTAGTGTAGCCCAATCCTCCTTGTCGGTGCGAGCAAAATTACGAAGACCCTCCACAATCTCTGCTGTACGCCTTGCCCCTAGCTTGATGTCATCGAGGGTTTGTTTTATGGCATCGTAGCATTCGTTGAGATCGATATCTTTTAGCTTCTCTTCGATTGAAACCAAAACCTCTTCACGATTAAACTCATCTGAGGAAAGTTTAAGTATTTCGTTTAGTATTATCTCAATATCCTCGAAGTCGCGTTTAAGGATATTAACACCGGCATAAACAAAATTTATTGGATTGTTTATTTCATGTGCAATTCCAGCTGTTAGAACTCCAAGCGAGGCCATTTTTTCCGATTGTATCAGTTGATTTTGTGCCCGCTCTAATTCATCACGTTGGGCAAGTATTTCTTCGTTTTTTGTTTGAAGTTCAGTGTTGAGTTCAATAAGATAATCGCGTTGAGTTTGAATTTCCTCGTTTTTTTGGTGCAATTCAGCGTTTAGTTGAGTTAGTTTATCGCGTTGAGCTGTAATCTCGTTATTCTTTTCAATTAGGTCAATTGTTTGCTTTTCAATTTCCTGCTTCTGTTTTAGTATTTCCTGATTTTGCTGTTTCAGCAATATGTTCACCCTATGCTTTCGTTTGTTGCTAACAGTTAGTAAAAACACATATCCAATTGAGAGGATAAAAACGAGAACTAGTGTGATTGAAATAAGTCTTTGTCGCTTTATTTGTATTGAATTCAGCTGTTTATCCTTTGTGAGAAGTTCGATTTCTAGTTTTTGTTGCTCAAACTCGTAAGATTGGGTTAGATCGGTGATTAATCGTTTACTCTCAGTATTGAACAACGAGTCTTTATAGTTTGAATATAACCGATAGTATTCGTGTGCAGTTCTAAAATTCCCCTGCAGCTCATTAAGTCTGGAAAGTCCTTGGTAGGTATCCTTTATCTCACTAAGAAGCCTATGCTCAAATGATAGAGAAAGGGATTTTTGAAAGAATTGAGAGGCCAATTCAAACCTATCAAGTTTAATGTAGCATTCTGCTAGCCTGTTAAGGGAGTAAACTTCACTGTATAGGTTTGATGTTTCACGGCTGATAGAAAGGGCTTTTTCGTGATATTGGATAGCCTTTTTTACCTCACCTAGCATCAGGTAGTTGTCGCCAATAACGTGTAATGAGCTGGGAATTATTGATTTGTCTTCAATGGCTTCTGCTATTCTAAGCGATTCTATGGAATAGTCCAATGAAAGGTTGTATCTTTCAAGTTCGTAGTAGCAAACGCCAATATTTTTAAGGTATATTGCAATACCCACAGAGTCGCGCCGCGCCTCAGCAATTCTCAATGATTTCTCGTGATAGTAAAGGGCTTTATCGAAAAGCTGTTCAAGACGGAAGAGGATGCCTAAACCATTGTAACAAAAGGAAAGACCTACTGAGTCATTCGTTTCCTGGTAATATGTTAATGCTTTTAGGTAGTAGTCAACTGCTTTGGCGTACCTTCCAGTTTGCCGATAGTAGCTGCCTAGCCTATTGTAACTTTGCGCTTCACCACGTTTATAGCCAATTTCTTGCGAAAGAGTTAATGCCTCTTGGGTTAATTCGTACACTTTCTTCGGGTCAACCCTACGGTATTCAAGAGCCAACTCTACCAGAATATTTACCCTCTGGGTATCCCTACCTGTAGTCAAAAGTTGCCCTTCTAAGTCCTCAATCCTTTGATTTTGACCCAACAGGAATACTGATTGGGCTAAAAGAAAAAAGGTGAGTATATAGAATACATGCAACCTCATAGCCTTGTATTATTAGTATTTATTACGCTGCCAATATACAAAAATATGAATGTAAATTGAATACCGTTACATTATTTAATCCTAAATCTTAACGCAAAGTTGAGCAATAGAAAGATATAATTGATAAACAGATGTTTTTTGGGATATAAACTATGCTTTCTTATAGAAAAACCGATTTAATAACATTGTTCGAGCTGCTGATCGGATAGCAAGAGTAACTATAAGTGGGACAACTGCCAAAGGAAGTACTTGAGGAAGCAAAGGCCAGGTTATTAGAACTAATACGAGAATTGTTAGGTAGAATCCAAAGTAATAATTTGTTAGGTTTTGATGTTTCTTCCCTCTTTCAGAAAATAGGTACAGAGCGATTAGATTTAAGGGCATGGTCCATAGAATATTCAGGTTTTTCACGGTTACAGTATGGTCGGTACCAAACCACATGAATGTGAGCAGTAAACCTAATAACCCAACGATTCCGAAAAGGATATAATCGAACCACTTTGCCAGCAACGTTCTTCTGTTGCCAAAGAAAGTTAACCAGAATGCTGTAAGCATAATAAATATAAAAACAATTACTGGTTGAATCACAAATCTGTTGCTGGGTGTAAAAGGAATATCAAGAATCTTTCTAGTTTCAAGCACAAAAGGCTCTGAATGGTCATCTTCTTTTATTGTGACCCTGGGAAAGATAACCATAAGATAATCGGGTACGAACATGTACTCCCAAGGTTCAATGGATTTATCAAGTACCATACCTTGAACCAGATCAATACCAAGTTTAGTCCAAGGAATCCTTTTTAGGTAAGGTGAGTAATTGTCTCTGAATGATTTACCTTGTTCAATTGTGCTGTAATCAAATTCCACAGCGCGTGGAAAGCATTCAAAAATTACATCCCGAACCCTTGTTGCGCAGTTATCGTAAAGCAAATCGTAAAGGTAATAACGATTTTCAGGCAAGAAGTTAATGCAAAGAGAATCAAACAGATGCTGCTTTTCGGCAAGTTGAAGGTTTAGAATCTGCTCGTATATTGATCGTTTCTCCTGGATATATGAATATTCAAAGTTCTTGTATGTGGAAACAGAAAGCATGTAGTTTAACCGACCCCTAATGAAATTAAGGTAGAAGTTGGGATCGGCAAAATTGAATGTTCCATAGTTAAAAACCCAATCGAGCCCGATTTGTGGATCGGCAACGCGAATAGCACTATGACCAAAGATAGAATAAAGATCCTCACCTGGAGTGCAGGTTATTAGGCTTACTGTAGAACTATCAGTGAGAGTAATATCAGGCAACCGTGAAGGGAATACTTGGTTTACAGTGAGTAGAAAAAGCAAACCTAATGCGAAAAGTTTTAATCGGAACATAATGTGTAGTAGTAAAAAGTTTGAGCAAATATACCAAATGCTTTGAAGTTCTAGCATTTTGGTGTTAAATTTGATTTTTATTTTCAAATATATGTCTTTTTATTTCATTTAATAACTGGTAAAGCCAATATAATGAGCGATATAGATGGATTTAAACGAGTCGATTTATTTGACTTTAGCGACAGGGTTTTTGAAATGCTTAAGAATGAGTGGATGCTAATAACCGCTGGGGACGAGAGCAGTTTTAATACTATGACAGCAGCATGGGGCGGTTTTGGTATTCTTTGGAATAAACCAACTGCAACCATTTATATTCGTCCTCAACGCTATACATATCAGTTTACAGAGCAAAATGAACTTTTTAGTCTATGCTATTTTGGTTCGGGTCGGTATAGGGACGCGCTTTCGTTTTGCGGAACCAAATCGGGGCGCGATTACGATAAATGCAAGGAAACTGGTTTAATTCCTTTGAACACACCGGCTGGATGTATTGCTTTTAAGCAATCGAGACTGATATTTGAATGTAGAAAGCTTTACACCGATACTATTAAACCCGATTTTTTTATTGACAAAAATGTTGAAAGTGTGGTTTACCCTGGAAAAGATTATCATCGTTTTTACATTGGAGAAATACTAGGTTGCTACATGACAAAATAAATAGTTTTTTGTTTATACAAGGACTAAAACAGCTATTCCAATAGTAATGATATTAAACAATTGTATTATGAAAAGACTTTTAGTAAGTATTGGTTTAATGACCATTCTATTTCCACTCTTTTCGCAAGAGGGCTTAGACGAGATTGTTGAGTTACATACTACAATAGTGAGCGATGCTCCTAAAGCCGATACCACTGAAACTAAGCCATGGAAGTATTCAGGTACTTTCACTTTAACTTTTAGTCAGGTTTCTTTTTCAAATTGGGTTGCGGGCGGAGAAGAGGCCATATCTGGAAATGCAAGCACTTTACTTTCTGCTACATACCTCAAAGGGAATAATAAGTGGGAAAACACACTTGACTTAGGCTATGGGCTTACCAGACAAGGGAAAGATAAGATTATTAAGAATGAAGACAAGATAGACTTCTCGTCCCAGTTCGGACGAAAAGCATCTAAGCAATGGTTCTACAGCGGTTTGTTAGGTTTTAAAACGCAAATGGATAAAGGGTATAAGTACCCAAACGATTCTGTTGTTGTCTCTGATTTTCTTGCCCCGGGTTACTTCCTAAGCTCCTTGGGCATGGAGTATCGCCCTAATGAAAAGATAAGTGTTTTCATCTCACCTGCAACAGGACGACTTACCATTGTAAATGTCCCAGAATTATCGGCTCTAGGTGCGTATGGTGTTAACCCTGGAGAAACCACTCGAATGGAGATGGGAGGGTTCGTGAAAATCCTTTTTAACGATAAGTTTTTTGAGGATAAGCTGGTTGTTAGGTCGAAGCTAGAGCTATTCTCGAATTATCTTGAGAAGCCTGAAAACATTGATGTTAACTGGGAACTTTCCCTCGACCTAAAGGTGGGTAATTACATTACCGCTCGATTTCAAACCATTATGATTTACGATGACGATGCAATTGCTCGCTTACAAATTAAGGAGTTATTTGGTGTAGGGTTTAGCTATCGGTTCTAGCTAAACCCAATCGTCGAAGAGCGAATCGTTCAATTCGTCCAAAATTCTTCTGTCCTTTTTGGTTGGACGGCCGGTACCCCTCTCCCTGTAACCGTGAAAAGCTAGGAATCCGGGTTGTAGTTTATCTAGCTCCTCTTGCGGGGTGATGTTTTCAATATAGTCGGTTAAGAGCTTAGCCCCCAATCTGTTTTTTGGAATTCCCTTCACCAAAAAGCTATAGGTTACAGGAGGTTTCCGTATTGAAATGCTATCTCCAATATTTACTTCTTTCGAAGGTTTAACCTCAGAGTTATTTAGCGAAACCCTTCCTTTTTTGCATGCTTCGGTGGCAATGCTTCGGGTTTTGAAGATACGTACCATCCACAACCATTTATCAATCCTTGCTGAGGGGGATTCCATTTCCTACTTACTGTTGAAGAAATTCATGGTACGTTCAACGCCAATATACCCAAAGCTTAGGATGGCTTTTCCTGTTTGTTCAATCCTTTCGGGTAAGTAATCAAGTTCTTCCTTGGTCCATTCACCCAGAACCCAATCTACTTGGGTACCCTTTGGGAAATCGCCTCCTATCCCAAATCGAAGTCTTGCAAACTCTTGTGTTTCCAACACCTCAATGGTGCTTTTTAGCCCGTTATGACCACCATCGCTACCTTTTTGGCGGATTCTAATTGTACCAAGGGGCAATGCTATGTCGTCAACAATAACAAGTAGGTTTTCTGGAGAAAGTTTCTCCTTCTTCAGCCAGTAATCAATGGCGTTACCGCTAAGGTTCATGTAGGTTGAAGGCTTTAATAGGATATATGTTCTCCCTTTGTGCCCAACTTCTGTGATATCACCATAACGCTTTGCGCTAAAAACAGCATTGGACGCCTGTGCAAGCGCGTCCAATACCTTAAAACCTATGTTGTGGCGGGTATTGGAATATTTGGGTCCAATATTCCCAAGCCCAGCTATTAGGTACTTCAAGATGCAATATTTTTACTTAACAAAAACTGTTTGTTACCCTTGAGCCTCCGAAGCGGCAGCAGCTCCACGAGCAGCCCTAGTTAGCTTAACCGAAGCAATTACCGTTGATTTTGGCTCAATTATGTCGAATTTTTCGAACGAAACTTCGTTTACTAGCTTGCTCTTACCTAAGCCTAATGATGTTACATCGATTTCAATTGTGTCGGGAAGATCTTTTGGATAACCATGAACCCTGAGTTTTCGGGTTACAAGGGTAAGCTTTCCACCCTGTCTTGAACCTTCGGCAGTTCCAACCAAGGAGACGGGAATAGGCATTGTAATCTTCTTATCATCAAATACTTCAAGAAAATCGATGTGTAGCAATTTGTCGCTTACTGGATGAAACTGCATCTCTTTTACAATTGCCTTATGCTTTGATTTTCCTATGGAAAGATCAATAATGTAAACATGTGGGGTGAAGATTAAGTCTTTCAGGTCTCTTTCAACCACCGAAAAAAGTACATTCTCTTTGCCACCATATAGAACAGCAGGAGCCTGCTTTTCATTGCGAAGTTTCTTCGCAAATTTTTTCCCAGTTTCTGTTCTTGGTGTTCCAATTACTTCAAAAGTTTTCATTTCAAATTTTTTTGTTTGTTATTTGTAATCGACGCTACTCAGGGTTGCCCCTCACTGCTTGCCAACCCCCCATTGCGCCATTTCCTAGAGGGGGAATTATTTAGGGGTGCAAATATAGCTATTGATAAATTATTGCCAAAACAATAAGCATTAAAAACTTAGATAATAAACTTTTCGCTAATCGATTGGAAGTTGTAAACTTTATTAATTACATCAGCAAAGAGTTCGGCAACAGAAAGGACTTTAATCTTATTAGTATTTTTACCGAGTTTCAGAGGGATTGTGTCTGTTACCACGAGTTCAGTAATCGCTGAATCAGCTATTCTGTCGTAGGCTGGACCAGAGAGCACAGGGTGGGTTGCAAATGCTCGAACGCTTAAAGCCCCTTTTTCAAGCATCATGTTGGCAGCAGCCGTTAGTGTGCCCGCTGTGTCAATCATGTCATCAAGGATGATTACGTTCTTCCCTTCAACTTCGCCAATAGCAGTAAGCTGCCCAACCTGATTCTCCTTCTCACGAGTTTTATGACAGATTATTAGAGGCGATTGAAGGAAACGAGCGTAGGCATTGGCTCTCTTTGCTCCTCCCATATCAGGGGCGGCTATTGCAATATTATCAAGGTTTAGGCTTTTGATGTATGGGACAAAGATGGAGGATACGTATAGATGATCAACCGGAACATCGAAAAATCCTTGGATTTGGTCAGCATGAAGATCCATCGTCATAATCCTATCAACCCCAGCAGCACTCAATAGGTTTGCTACTAGTTTGGCGCCTATAGAAACCCTAGGCTTGTCCTTCCTGTCTTGGCGAGCCCATCCGAAATAAGGAATAACAGCAACAACCTTGTATGCAGATGCCCTGTGGGCAGCATCAATCATCAACAGTAACTCGAAAAGATTGTCGGTTGGAGGAAATGTTGATTGGATAATAAAAACTGTAGCACCTCGAACCGACTCATCGAATGAGGGCTGAAATTCACCATCGCTAAAGTTTGTTACCGATGATTTACCTAAGCTAGTACCGAAGCTTCTAGCTATTTCTTGGGCTAAGTATTGCGAGTTTCTTCCCGAGAAAAACTTGATACAGTTGCTTTGTCGCATGGAGAAATGGATTATTCAATGGTTATTGGAATTTCGTCACAAAAATAATTCAAATATCGATACCCTATCAAAATATATTACGATAGTTGATAAACAAAACATCTTGTTTTATATGTTTTCATTACCCAAAGTTCTCATTTGAATGGGAGTTATAAACAAAAAAATCCGCCAGCACATTTAGAATGAACTGGCGGATCTTAGCCCTTTTCTATTTAACCAAAATTTCTGATGTTGTATTAATTTCTTCTATAAATTTTAGTATATCC
>CAYZSD010000035.1:0-13292 GCA_964481075.1 uncultured Rikenellaceae bacterium
GCATGAACACCAGAAAGAAAATCCAGGTTTCCTTGAAGGAACTCTAAGAACTCCGACTGTTTATCGGAGATAAACGAAATGGATATTGATTCAAGATATGGGAGTTTATTCCCCTCCTTATCGACTTCGAAATAATTTGTATTTTTACGAAAAATAAGCTTCTCCCCCTCCTTCCAGTACTGAAACCTGAATGGACCAGTTCCTACCGGATTGCTTCTAAAATCTTTACCGAAGTATTCAACGGCCTCCCATGGAACAACATAGGCGTAAGGCATGGAAAGCAGGCCAAGGAAGGCAGGAAAAGGATTTGAAAGAAATACTATTAGCGTTGAATCGTTTAGGGGGAGGCAACCGTTCTGAGCATTTTCCTTTTGAAAATCGAGGACGCTGAAGACCCATGCGCCTGGAGAAGCAACTTTTGGGTCAACTATTCTGCTAAAACTATAGGCGAAATCATTGGCGGTAACCTTTCTGCCAATACCATTTGCAAACGCTGGGGAGTTGTGAAAGAAAACATCGGTTCTAAGGTGAAAGGTATAAGTTAACCCATCTGCCGACACTTCCCAACGCTTCGCTATACATGGCTCTACTGTTAATGAATCACTTAGCTGGATTAGTCCATTGTATAGCTGATGTACGGGCCATATCAGGGGTAAACTTCTAGCAAAAGCAGGATCGAGGTTAGTAATCCCTTTGCTTTCGTTGTAACGGAAAACCTTCAGCTCATCAAACTTATCTTTTGTTGAACAAGAAGATAAGGTAAATATACCGATTATTAAAAGGATAAGTATATGCATTGGCCTTTAAATACTTTTTACAAAGAAACAAAATCTGGAGTTGCAAACAATGGCTTACGAAGAGAACAAAACGAATTTTGCAACATTGTATAAATAGATAGAAACTACATTTCTAATGCCTTTTAAGGGGACAAAAAAGAGACCGGATCAGCAAGCTGACCCGGTCTCACACCCTAAAAAATTAACCTAAAAAGCAACTAACCTGAAACCAACTATAAACCCTAAAAAATCAGGCAATGTTACATACTTAAAAACGATTTTCGGTTAAAAATGTTTCAGTATTTACATGAATCAACCGATGATTTACGTCACCAAACACATGTAACCCTTATACTTACTGAGTATTACCAAATAATCTGTCAATCATTTGGTAAGGATTCGGTTCATTTTTGTACTTTTGTTCAGAATACTGAAAAGAGAAAAGTTAATGAATGAACGATTAATCCTTATTGAAGGTATCGACCCCTTACAGCTTTACGGGGTAAATAATCAAAAATTCGAGCAGATTATTAACCATTTTGCTAAGCTAAAGATTATTGGCAGAGGTGATGAGATAAAAGTGATAGGGGATGATAAGGAGATGGATGTTTTTGAGGAGAAGCTGAACCAGATTATTGAGGTGTGCCGTAGAACAGGAAGTATAACCGACGAGGTAATTCAGGATTTACTAAAGAGCAATGAAATCTCCATTGAGCAATTTGATGATGACCAAAAAGATGTTTTAGTTTATGGAAACAACGGAAGGGTTATCAAGGCACGTACAGTAAACCAGAAGTTGCTAGTTGAAAGCTACAACACCAACGACCTTCTTTTTGCAATTGGACCAGCTGGTTCGGGAAAAACATATACTGCTATAGCATTGGCTGTAAAAGCACTTAAAAACAAGGAGGTGAAACGAATCATCCTAACCCGTCCTGCCGTTGAGGCGGGCGAACGGCTTGGTTTTCTACCTGGCGATTTGAAAGAAAAACTCGACCCATACCTTCAACCACTTTACGATGCCCTAAACGACATGATACCTGCCCGAAAGCTTAACGATTTCATGGCCGAAGGAATTGTTCAGATTGCTCCTTTAGCCTATATGCGTGGTCGTACGCTCGATAATGCTTTCGTGATTCTCGATGAGGCTCAAAACACTACTATCAATCAGCTAAAGATGTTTTTAACCCGAATGGGTTGTAATGCGAAATTCATCGTTACTGGCGATATAACCCAAATAGATCTCCCCCGTAAGGAGGATTCGGGACTTATTCCTGCTTTAAAAATGCTTACAGGTATTCCTGGATTAGCCATCGTACATTTCGATTCTCGCGATATTATCCGACATAAACTTGTCAAGTACATTGTTCATGCCTTCGAAAAATATTCTTCAAGCAAGAACGAAGGCGATAAAGCTGCAAAACAATAATCAAAATAAAACTATAATGACAAAAGCGTTAACCTCAACTCAATTTAGGTTTCCCAAGCAACAGGGGGTTTATACTGGGAAAGTTCGTGATGTTTACACCATTGCAGATGATGTTCTGGTTATGATTGTTACCGATAGAATATCGGCATTTGATGTTGTTCTCCCCAAAGGTATTCCATACAAAGGGCAGGTTCTGAACCAGATAGCATCAAAATTTCTTGATGCAACCAGTGATATAGTTCCAAACTGGAAGATTGAAACACCTGACCCGATGGTTACAATTGGGCATAGGTGCGAGCCTTTTCCTGTTGAGATGATTATTCGTGGGTATCTTACCGGAAGTTCCTGGAGGGAGTACAAGAAAGGTTCAAGAACTATTTGTGGCGTTGCCATACCAAATGGTATGCAAGAGCATCAAGCCTTCGAGAAGCCAATTATTACTCCTACCACAAAGGCCGAACAGGGAGCCCATGATCAGAACATTTCTCCTGACGAGATTATTTCTTCTGGGTTGGTATCAGAAGAGGATTATGTTTTACTTGAGAACTTTACTTACAAGCTTTTTGAGAGGGGGCAAAAAATTGCCAATGAACGAGGCCTTATCCTAGTTGACACAAAGTACGAGTTTGGCAAGCGAAATGGGAAAATATATCTGATTGACGAGGTGCATACACCCGATTCATCAAGGTATTTCTATCTTGAAGGATACAAGGAGCGCTTTGAAAAGGGTGAAGCGCAAAGGCAGCTATCAAAGGAGTTTGTTCGTGAGTGGCTCATGGAGAATGATTTCATGGGCGAACCCAACCAGCAGTTGCCAGAAATGACCCATAAAGTGGTTGAATCGATAAGTAAAAGGTATATCGAACTATTTGAGAGCATTACAGGCGAACCTTTTGTTGCTGGAGGAAGTGATGAAGTTGTAGAAAGGATTGAAGGTAATGTTCTAAATGCTTTATCCCGGTTAGGCAAGATGTAATGATTTTTTTACTTTAAATATTAGGGTATGAGAATAGCATTCTTTTTGCTTGTAGTAGTCATTGCTACCTTTGGATGCAAGAATAGCTCAAAGCAAAGCAATGTTGAGTCGTCTGAATTGACTATTGTCGAATCTTCTTTCCTTCAATTTTCGTCCGATAAGTTGAAGGATTTGGGAGTAGCTATAAAAGACAGTATGGTTATGTATAATAATGTAGTTGAGGGAGTTGGAAGCCTTAACCTAACCATTCGGAACAAGGTTTATAGCATTGATGCTGCAACAACTGAGCAAACCCACCTTAATTTCTACCCAAGGTACATAACCACCTTAGACACCATTCAGCGTACCATGTATAGGATGAAAGGAGAATACGCCCAAAGTATGGAGGAAGCTCATAAGTGGGATAAATTTGAGAACCTTGTCCCAGTTGTTGTTAAGCAAGAAATAGGTGAATACACCTTCGGTGAAACCCTTGTTTTTTGGTTCACAAAATCCCCCGACCTGGATAAACTACTTTCTCAGCTTGACGAGAAATAGAATCGATTTACCCCTATAAATGCTTTAGATGTTTATCGAGTAGAAGGTTAATTTCAGGATTTGAAGGACGAGGAGCGTTATACTCAATTATTTTTCCTTCAGCATCAATAAGGATGAAAGTTGGAACACCTTTTATCTGATAGTCTTTTGCGGGGGCAGATGACCATGCTTTTTCAGCATGTAGCTGGTATCCCTTGAGCTGCTTCTCACCAACCATTCGTTCCCACGCTGCTTTATCATCATCGAGTGAAATAGCGACAAAAGCAACCTTTTTATCAGCGTATGCCTCTTTGAGCTTAAGAAGGTGAGGAATTTCGGCAAGACATGGTCTGCACCAGCTAGCCCAAAAATCGAGGTAAACCAGACTCCCTCGGAAATCGGTCAATGAGTATGTTTTGCCATCAATTCCCAAAAGGGAGAAGCTGGGTGCATCGGCACCTGGAGCAAGAAGCATCCTGTTTGCAAGAGCTTTCTCAATCAATTCCTTATATACAAGAGTTTTTGCGTGTGAAATATAATGCTCAGCAACGTTTTTACCCACTTCGAAGTTTGCCCATTGAATAGATTCTAACGTAGTGCTATACTTTAGAAAGTCACGTATTGTTTGATTTGCTGAAAGTGAATCGACAATTTCGTAGAACATTAGCATTCGTTCAAACTCCGATTTCCCTTTATGCTCATCGCTGGCAATTTGATTGGAGTGGAACTGCTGAATATAAGTTAGGATTAAGTTCTGGTACTCAAACATGCTAATATGCTTGATGTTATTAAAATCAATCTCATCCATGAACTTGTAATCATCCTGATTCCAAACAAACTCAATGCCTGATAGCGATGCATTATATCTTGGGTAGTTTAGAAGTAGGTTCAGGTTGCGATATTTAATTCTCCACTTTTCAAGGGCAATAAAATCATTATTCTCTGTATTGGATTGTTTAAGGAGATTGAGAACTTCATTCTGAACTGAGTCGAGTTTTTGCTCGAAGGTTTCCTTTGACATTGAATAAAGAGTCCTCATGTCGCTGTACCTCATTGAAATATGAGCGTTTGCTTTTGTGAGGTAATTATTTTCGTTTGTATTATCTCCATTATACCTTGGGCTTGCAGCTGGCTCCTTCGCATCGATATGGATGTTAATTTTTCCACCTGGGTTTAAGAATAGCATACGAGAATTTCTTCCAATTCTGAATGTGAAGTAAGAAGGATATAAAATATCCTGTGAAGCTTCGAAAGTACCATCACTTTGAGTCCAAACAGTATCGGTAACACCTTGAAAAGTAATTAGTGCAAATCCTGTTTCGAGGTTATCAATTCTCCCGGTAATGTAGCTTGTTTTCGGTTGTTGTTGACGGCACGATACTGCTAATACCACTAA
Organism: uncultured Rikenellaceae bacterium; assembly: GCA_964481075.1. GTDB lineage: Bacteria > Bacteroidota > Bacteroidia > Bacteroidales > Tenuifilaceae > MWFE01. The sequence goes on from CAYZSD010000035.1 coordinate 5,094, forward strand.
AAATGCTGAAGCAAAAAGAAGAATATTTTTCATAGTATGGAAAGTGTGTTGGTTAAATATCTATAAAATTACTGAAAATAAATATGTTACTATTTTCGTCTCCAGAAATAATAGGCTAATGCGCCAATTACTACTAGTAAACTAACAATAAAAGTTGTTCGGAATGGAAGGTCTGTTTTTGTAACCTCAGAAATAATTGCTTCTTGCAAATCGGTTGTAAGATTCCAGTACGTCTCAGTTGAAATCTCAGCAAGAAGTGTAAGCAATTCTTTTGAGAATGGTTCAATGTTGTAGGCTTGTTGTGTTTGTAAGAACGACCAAAGCGACTCGAAAGAATTGATTTCAGGATTAGAAATGAGGGTGTAATCAAGAATCTCAGATAAACCGTTCGATGCTTTACGTTTTAAAACTTGAAGGTTATAGAAAAAAACATCGATGTCTTGTGTTGGGCTTATAGTTCGTACTTTACGAAGTGGGTTAGTACTCGATTTGTGAGAAACTAGATCAAAAAACTTCGAGAAAACCTCGATGTACTTGTAGGTTTTACCCAACGAATCGGTAACACTTGAAAGTTTCAGCGAATTAAGTCTTACTAATGAAGGGGTTGCTATGAGGTTATTGTTGATAATACCGACGATTTCATTCTTTAGTTCACTATCCGCCAGCAATTGAAGGGTTCGAGTCAAGGTTTCAATGCTTTGCTTCGACTCTTCTGTGTGGAAAGTGCTTGAAGGTTGTTCAAATGTTAGTGTGTCCTTTATTGTAACGCTGTCAATAACAGTAATTTCACTAGGCTTTTTCGTTTCTGGTATCGAAATTTCTTCCTCAATTTTTTCTTTTATCTCTTCAGTTGTGGCAACAGAAATAGGAATATCGGCTGGTTTGGTAACAATAACTTTTTCAGATGGTAAAGAAGGTTTCAGCTTAATGTCAATTTTTTCGAGGAAAGTAGTTTGGTCTTTAATTGAGAAAGGACGTCCTTTGTAAAATAGGGTATAATTCTTATTTGAACTCAAGTATTTCTGGTGTTCCTCATATATAGGGTCAAGGAGTGCTGTTCCAGGTTGTTTCAGTGTATCAATAATGAGAGTTGTTTTTTGAAGTTCTCCCTTCTTCTCGTAAAGATCAGAAATTGAAATAATACTCTTTTGGTAAATGGGAAGGAAGATTTCAATCTCATAGATGTCCATTTCACCCATCGAGTCTTCAGCAAAAAGAGCCATTAGCCCTTTCGAACCATCACCAATGGGTTGATAAAACATGTTATCGTCGGTTGTGTTAATCGGGTAACCAAGATTTATTGGCTTCGACCATGTTCCATCGCTCTGTTTCTGGGAGAAGAAGATGTCATATCCACCAATAGTGTTGTGCCAATAGGAGCTGAAGAATAGGGTGTTTCCATCATTGGTGATGAATGGAGTATTTTCGTTAAATGATGAATTTATATTAGATCCCAAATTTTGAGCTGGGCCCCAATCGCCGCCTGATGATCGATACGAGACGTAAATATCAAGGTCTCCATATCCTCCAGCTCTGTTACTTGCAAAGAAAAGTGCTTTTCCATCGGCGGAAATGCTAGCGTGGGTTTCGTAGAAATCGGTATTTATGTTGCTATTTAGTTTAACCATCGGCGTCCATTTCCCTTGCCTAAAGTTGGAAACGTAAATATTTCCAACATGGTCGTCGTCTTTAAAAAGAAAAATCTCATCGCCAGAGTAGGAGAGGGATAGGGTTGTGCAGTTGCCATTTACAACCAAGTCTAGGGTAATGTTTCTGGGTTTACCCCAAGAGTTGCCCTCCTTTCGGACAACATAAATTGCTTGGTAGAATCGTTCCTTGGTTGTGTAAGCAATGGTTTTTCCGTCACCTGAAATAACAGGGTTAAAGTTTGAGAGATGATTATTGAAGTTTGGACCAAGGTTGCTACGCAGAAAGTTAACAGGATATCTTTGCATAACTCTGGAGTTCTTAATGGCTTCAAGCTGGTGCTGAAAGAAATCCATGTTGTAACGACGTTCGTTTCGGATTTGGCTTTGGAAATCGCTATAGGCTTTTTGTGCTTTATCAAGTTGATTGTTAATAAAGTACGCATTTCCAAGGTAGAAGAATGCGTCAAGTGGGGCATTCAATTCTCGCGATGAATTTTCGTTATATCGGCGGGAAACCCTTTGAACAGCTCTTTCGAGGTAGCCAATGGCTTTGTGTTTCTGCCCTGGTATATTAAGGTAACAAAGCCCTATTCTATAGTCAATATTCGAGTTGTTGGGGTAATGCTCATAAATCTTGAGGTATAAGGCAAGAGCCTCCTCGAAGTCTTCAAAATAAAAGTACGCATTAGCATCCTTATACTGATCTTCGATTTGATATTTTGGTTGACCAAGAAGAGTAAAAGAGATAAAAAATAATGATAGTATGTAAAAAAGTCTTTGCATATAAACCATTCTGATGATTACCCGTTAATAATTCATTTCATTTTTTCCCTATCTCATTATGCAGTTTGTTAATAGTATAAAAATAAGTTGATGTATTTCGATTTGGTCAAATTTATTTGCTAAGGGTTTGAGAGAGAGTTCTTCCCGTTAATCTTCAAGTTTGCCTGCGGGTTTGGTTTACCCTGTGTAATAGGAGTTACGGGTGGTTTAAGGCCATTTATTTCTTCGTTTTGTTTGCTTGCTATTTCGTATTCAACGAGGTAAATGTCGTTTTCGCCAAAGTTTTGGGGAAGGAATCGGGAGATGTATCCTTTGTAACCATCCCCAACAGGGTAATAAAACACGTCGTCATCGGTAGTGTTAATGGGATAACCCAGATTGACAGGTTTTGTCCATACGCCGTTCCTTAGAATTGAAACAAATATGTCGAAACCTCCCATTGTTGAATGGCCCTTGGATGCAAAGTAAAGCTTCTTCCCATCGTGAGAAACAACTGGGGCAATCTCGTCGAAAGGAGTGTTGATAATATCCCCAAGGTTAACTGCTTCTGTCCAACCTGTTGCAGTTTTGGTTGACATGAAAATATCAAAACCACCCTTTCCAGTAGGTCTGTTGCTGGAAAAGATAATCGTATCTCCAGTAGGGCTAAAGGATGCATAGTTTTCCCAGTTTCGCGTATTGATTTCTTTTGGAAGGCGAACAATTGGAGACCATGTATTCTTTAATGTATCGAAGTTACTAATGTATAGATTGAAGATGTCGTTATCGTTTCGAGCAAGTAGTAAGCTCCTTCCATTGGCCGAAAGGCCAACGGTTCGTATGGCACCATCGGCAAATAGCTGACTATTAATATTTATTGGGTGCATCCATGTATCTCCCTCCATAGTGCTAACCATGATTGCGTTGTAAAACTGCTGAACCGAGGTGTAAATCATGGTTTTGTTATTAGAACAAACAACAGGATTAATTTCAGGGAATCGTGTATTTATGTATCTTCCGGTTGAAGTAAACTTTACATTTGCAGGGTTTTCAATCATTTGTTGAGCAAAGTAAACGGCTTCAATCTCTCGTTTAACAATCACCATCTCTTGAGTTTCATTCTCCTTGAGCATACTACGATAGGTGTTAAACGCTTGAATGGCTTTTTCAAAATCGTTTCCAATTCTTAGTGCAATACCATACTGGAGGAATGCTTCTTTTGGGGCCTTTTGCTCAGTGAAATAGCCTTCCTTGTAAGAGTCGGTGACATTTTTTATTGCTTCTTGCAGGAATGGGATTGCCCTATCCTTTTGGTTAGGTATATTGAGGTAACAAAGCCCAATCCTATATGAGACGTTTGAGTTGTCGGGAAAAGCTTCATTCAGCTCAAGATAAAGACGTAAAGCGTCCCTATAATCTTCGTATAGTAGATAATACTCAGCATCTACAAATACTCGCTTAAAATATGCGGTTCTTTGTGCTGAAACGGTTACTGATATCGAAAGCAAAAGAAACAGCCAAATACAAACCCTATTCATTCATTTGTTATATTAATAAGTTTTAACCCAAATGGTTAGGAGAAGCCAAAACATCAATACTTTCTCCCAATCAGAGGCCTCTTCATCTGCTTACTTTTACAAATTTTTTTTTCTATTCTTAAAAGCATTAAGAAGAATAAGGTTAAACTCAAACAAACTCACTTTTTTGAAATGTTAAAAATATGCAAAAATTTTAATATTTTGCTAACAAAATTATTGTTTTTTTTTGAAAGCAAAGGTTTTTGATAAATCCAATGTAATTGTTGACGAAGGAATAGATTACAAAGAATTTTAGAAATGAATCTAAGCCCTACACGGATTGTAACTCGTTTCTGACTTCTTTTATGAAAAGCCCTGCGATAGCCCCGTCAACCACACGATGATCGTATGATATGGATAGCATACACATCTGTCGTATGGCAATTGAGTCGCCAGCAGAAGATTCAATAACAGCAACTCTTTTTGTGATTGCACCTATTGCAAGAATTGCAACTTGTGGCTGATTAATAATGGGTGTACCAGTTAAAGTTTCGAATGTTCCAAGGTTTGTAATTGTAAATGTCCCACCCTGTATTTCTTCCGGTTTCAGCCTATTTTCTCTGGCTCTAAGAGCCAAGTCGTTAACCTTTGCAGCCAGACCTGATAGGTTAAGCTTATCGGCATCCTTAATAACAGGCACTATCAGGTTACCATTTGGTAGGGCTGTAGCAATTCCGATGTTGATATTTTTCTTTAGAAGTATTTTGTCGCCTTCAATGGAACTATTGATGATTGGATATTTCTTGAGTGCTTTTGCGGTGGCTTCAACGAACATAGGGGTAAAGGTTAGTTTTTCGCCTTCCCGCTTTTGGAAAGCATCCTTTTCGCGATTTCGCCAGGAAACTAGGTTGGTAACATCGGCTTCAATGAATGATGTAACGTGTGCCGAGGTTTGTTTCGACATCACCATGTGGTCGGCTATTAGCTTTCGCATCCTATCCATTTGAACGACTTCCACAAGCGGGCTGCTAGAAGGTACTTCTGAACCAATATGTGCTATTGGTTTGGGTTTCTCGGTAAACTTACTCCGCTGTTCAATGTATGATAGAATGTCATCGCGGGTAATTCTGCCATTTAAACCGGTTCCTTTCACTTGAGAAAGTTCATATGGGGTTATTCCCTCCTGCTTTACTATGCTTTTTACGAGTGGGCTTAGAAAAGGAACAATAGTGTTATCATCAATACCCAATGAATGGTTTAAATCTTGATTTTCAACCGTTTTATTTTCTTTAGTACCTATTAAATTTGTAACAGATTTATCCTCAGTTTTATTGGTGGTATCTACCTGTGAGGGTATTCTGGTCTTTTGCGCTAATTGTTCTAACCCTGCTTCATTCTCAACCTCGAGTATAGCAATTACTTGGCCAACACGAGGCATATCACCTTCTTTAAAGAGGAGTTCTTTTACAGTTCCAGTAAAGGGCGAAGGGATTTCGGAATCGACTTTATCAGTTGCAATTTCAACCAGCGACTGGTCAACAGTAATGCTATCACCAACTTTTACTAACCATCGTGTTATGGTTGCATCTATTATTCCTTCACCCATTGCCGGGAGGAAGATACTTATTGTACTCATTTCAAATATTTTTTCAAGTTCTCAAGTATAACAAGAAAAAATATGAAAAGTTGAGAATTAAGAAAATCTTTTGTGAAAATCGAAAAAATTATTTCTTCACTAACACAAAGTTCCAGTATTCCATATTCCCATTGCTAAACGATTCGTAACGTTCACTTCCTTTTACTCCTGCAAACTGGAAAAAAGCACTTCGAAGGAATTTCGGAATCTTCTTTTCAATAACTGATTGCCTTCTTTCGTTATCGCGATCGAGAGCCTTTACAACATTTGGAGCAATATTTTCTTCACTTATTATTTCGAAACCACTCGAAAGTAAACTGTTGCGTATTTCTTTTACTTCACCTTTCTTTATCATATCGGCGAAACAAAAATGACCATTTGTTCGAAGCATTCGATGAACCTGATTAAAAAAGGTATTAATGCTTTTGTAGCATCTAGCCGACTCAACATTTATTACCACATCAAAGGAATTGTTTGGAAAAGGTGGGGTCTCTGCAACTCCTTGAATGAATTTCAACCCTTTTACTTGATGGTGGGAATTGCAGAATTTAATCACTGTTGATGATATATCCATTGCAATGTAGCTGTTTGGCTGGTAGTAGCGTGATAAGTACGATGCACCACCACCTCTTCCAGAGCCAACTTCTAGCACATCTTTTCCTCGAAGCACTACCTTATGTGTAATATAATCATATAGTTGGATACAGTAACGATTAATCTCATCTTCTGGGCTGAGGTTTATGGGAACATTACCATTTAAACTTTGGTAACCGTAGTTCATGAAAATTGCATCCTTATTATTATCTAATCTATAAATAAGATTGTGCCATATTCTCCACATGGGTCTCCTTATAGCTGTGGGCATTTCACAGTACTTCTCAACGATTTTTTGCATTTTTTTAATTTGCTAGGGAATTATTTGCGGCTAAATGTATTGTAAAATCTTACAATTCTTTATAATAAAGTTGTAGATAAGGGATATTTATTTTAAATACAACAAGAAATATTTCTTTATTGTTTTGATTATCTGGTTTCTATGTTTCTTTTTGATAAAAAAAATATAGAGGAAAGCGATATTTATTAATTTTTCACTTTCATACATTGAAACATTTTATCTGTATTTTGGGGAGGTTTGGAAGCATAGCTAACAATAATTGTAACTACTAATGATAACAAGAACGCTGGGACAAGTTCATAAATATAGGACTTCAATATTGAAGTTTGATTCCATATAATTACTGTGGTTGCACCTGTTATAATACCTGCAATAACACCCTGTCGGGTGGTACGTTTCCAGTAAAGCGAAAGAATTGATGTAGGCCCAAAGGCAGCACCAAGGCCAGCCCATGCGAATAGAACAAGCCAGAATACTAAATCGCCAGCAGCCCAACCCATTAGTAAAGCAGTTATTACAAGAAAGGAGATAACGAACCGGCTAAGGGATACCAATTTTTTTTGTGAGACCTCTTTTCCTTTCATCCACCATTTTTCATAAACGTCTCTAACAACCGAGGACCCAGCAACAAGAAGTTGTGAATCGGCAGTTGAAACAATGGCCGCAAAGATCGACGCGATTACTAACCCAAAAGCAAGTGGCGACATGTGCCCTTGGGCAAGAATTGGGTAAAGGTTTTCAGTGTCAGCGTTTGGGAGTTGGGTAACTTGGGGGAAGTAAAGACGACCAACCAGCCCAATGAAAAGTGCTCCAACAGCCATTACGATATTAGCACTTGTTCCAATTATTGCGACCGAACGAAGTTGTTTTGGATTGCGAATTGACATGTAACGGGCTATGATGTGAGGGTTTCCAGGTGAACCGAGCCCAATACCCAAAAAACCAATCATTGCTCCAACACCTAGTGCTAAAGGGTTGGTGTAGCTTCCCGAATCAATAACCCTCAACATGCCAATAAATTGCTGAAAACCACCAAAATCTATTATAGACTTAATAGGAACGGCAACTAGGGCAATCATAATAATAAACGCCTGAATGGTATCGTTAAGGCTAACAGCCAGAAAACCACCAAGTACAACATACACCAGTATTATTGCTGCTGTAATGAGCAACCCTGTTGTATAATCGATATTAAAACTAGTGGCTAATGCCTTACCTCCAGCAACGAATTGAGCAGAAACATAAGCCACCATGAAAATGATGATTATCAGAACAACAACCAACCTTAGGTAACCCTTCGGATCGGACAGGCGTTGGATGAAAAAATCGGGGACGGTTATACAATCGTACTTCTCGGTGAATCGCCTCAAACGAACAGCATAGAAAAAGAATAGAAGGAACTCCACCGTGATATAACCTACTGCTGCCCAAAGGGCAGATAGCCCCATGCTATATGCCATTCCGGTGAAACCTAGCAGCAGCCATGCGCTTCGACCCGATACTACAGCAGACATGGCAACAACAAGCCTGCCCATTTTTCTTCCACCAATAAAGTAGTTGCTAATGTCCTTGGATGAAAAACGGCTCGATAAAACCCCAACAAGAACAATAAGAATGAGGTAGGTTACAAAGGATACGACAGAACCATAAGATTCGGTAATTTCAAATGGTACTAAATCTTCCATAAGGCAAAATGATTTAATGTTATCAGCTCAATTTTTGTATGGCTGTTTCCATCAG
>CAYZSD010000035.1:13392-24928 GCA_964481075.1 uncultured Rikenellaceae bacterium
TTATGTGCTTTCTTGTTCTTTTTGTTCGAGAAGAAGTTCATCAATTTTATTTTTACATTGTACCTGAAATGATTTTCGTTTTACCAATTTTCTTAACTTTGCCACCTGTTTAAAAATCGACTAACAATTGAATCACATGGATATTCCCACTAAGTACAATCCTTCTGCTGTTGAGGATAAATGGTATAGCTACTGGATGGACAATAAATTATTCAGGTCTGTACCCGACGAAAGAGAGCCATATTGTATTGTTATCCCACCTCCCAATGTTACAGGTGTACTTCACATGGGGCACATGCTCAACAACACCATACAGGATGTGTTGGTACGAAGAGCTAGGATGCTTGGTAAGAATGCCTGCTGGGTTCCCGGAACCGATCATGCCTCCATTGCAACTGAGGCAAAGGTTGTTGCTAAGCTGAAGGCTGATGGCATTGATAAGAACTCACTCACCCGCGAAGAGTTTTTGGCGCATGCCTGGGAGTGGAAAGAGAAGCATGGAGGCATAATTCTTGAGCAGCTAAAGAAACTGGGAGCGTCTTGCGACTGGGAGCGTACTGCATTTACCATGGACGAGAAGCTCTCGGCTAGCGTGATCAAGGTTTTTGTAGATCTGTACGGTAAGGGAAAGATTTACCGTGGGGTACGTATGGTGAACTGGGATCCTCAGGCAAAAACAGCGGTTTCTGATGAAGAGGTTATCTACAAGGAGGTTCAGAGCAAGTTGTATCACCTAAAGTATAAGATTGAGGGAGAAGAAGGTTTTGTAACCATTGCTACCACTCGCCCTGAAACCATTCTTGGCGATACTGCTGTGTGCGTTAATCCAAACGATACACGTTACCAACATCTAAAAGGGAAAAGAGTTCTTGTGCCTCTGATAAACAGAAGCGTACCAATTATTTACGACGATTACGTTGATATGGAATTCGGCACGGGTGCGTTGAAGGTTACTCCAGCCCACGATATCAACGATTACATGCTGGGTGATAAGCATAACCTTGAGAGCGTCGATATTTTTAACGACGATGGCACCATGAGCCCTGAAGCACAGCTTTACATTGGTATGGATAGGTTTGATGTGCGTAAGCAGATTGTCATTGACCTTGAGAAGGATGGTCATATTGCCAAAATTGAGGATTATACCAATAAGGTTGGTTATAGCGAGCGCACTGACGCCGTAATCGAACCCAAGCTTTCTATGCAGTGGTTTCTCAAGATGAAGGAGATAGCTCAACCAGCACTTGATGCTGTGCTGAATGGGGAGATTCAGTTGCACCCTGCGAAATACGTGAATACCTACCGTCACTGGATGGAAAATGTTAAGGATTGGTGTCTTTCTCGCCAGCTATGGTGGGGACATCGTATCCCTGCATGGTATCTTCCTGAGGGTGGTTATGTTGTTGCAGAAACAGAGGAGGAAGCGCTTGCCCTTGCCAGGGAGAAGTCGGGTAATGCAACCCTTTCCTTAAGCGATCTCAAGCAGGACGAGGATGTTTTGGACACCTGGTTCAGCTCATGGCTTTGGCCAATATCTGTCTTCGATGGTATTAGATACCCTGACAACGAGGATATTAAGTACTATTACCCTACCGATGAGCTGGTTACAGCTCCCGAAATCCTTTTCTTCTGGGTAGCTCGAATGATTATTGCCGGTTACGAGTACCAGGGCAAAAAACCATTTAAAAATGTGTATCTAACGGGTATTGTACGCGATTCACTCCGCAGAAAGATGAGCAAATCTTTAGGTAATAGCCCCGATCCCCTTGACCTTATTGCTAAGTATGGTGCCGATGGCATGAGGATGGGTATGATTCTTTGCTCACCCGCTGGAAACGACATACTTTTTGACGAGAGCCTTCCTGAGCAGGGAAGAAACTTCTGCAACAAGGTTTGGAATGCTTTCCGATTGGTTAAGGGTTGGCAAGTAGATGAGAGCATTGCACAACCAGATAGTTCAAGGGTTGCTGTAGAGTGGTTTAACAGCTTGCTTAATAAAGAGATTGCCCAGATTGATGATGATTTTTCAAAGTACCGCCTGTCGGAGGCGCTAATGAATATCTACAAGCTCTTCTGGGACGAGTTCTCATCGTGGTTCCTCGAGATGGTTAAACCTCCTTACCAAAAACCTATCGATTCGGACACTTACAATTCGGTTCTCGAAATATTCGAGAAGCTTCTTGCCATTATGCACCCCTTTATGCCATATATTACTGAAGAGCTATGGCAGCTTATTGAACCCAGGAAGCCAGGCGAAAGCTTAATGCTTTTTCCAATGCCCAAAACCCAAAACTACGATGAAGCTTTGCTTGAACAGTTCGAGCTTGCAAAAGAAGTTATTACCGGAGTTAGGAGCATTAGGCAGGAGAAGAATATTCCAAATAGGGAAGAATTGAATATTCTAGTTAAAGGTCAGTTTTCTGTTAATGAAGGGATTGGGAGTATTATTCGAAAACTTGCAGGATTACAGTCAATAGAACTTGTTGATCAGAAGATTGAAGGAGCGAGCAGCTTTATGATTAAAGCAACAGAGTTTTATTTACCCCTTCAGGGTTTTGTAAATACTGAGGAGGAGATTGAAAAGATACAATCGGAGCTTGAATATGCCAATGGATTCCTACAAAGTGTTCAGAGCAAGCTAAGTAACGAGCGCTTTGTTAACAATGCACCACCCCAAGTGGTTGATGTTGAGCGACGTAAGCAAGCCGATGCGCTTGAGAAGATTAGGGTATTGCAGGAACGGCTAGATTCGCTTATTAAGAAGTAAGAAACGATTGTTTTCGTTAGTTGTTTCAAAACGTTTTTCAGACCCTAAGAGTTTCCCAAAACCCTTAGGGTCTGAAAAACGTTACTTCCTCTCCACCACCGTTAACGGAAAACGGTTGGAGTTGGTTTGAACATAAGGAGCTTTTACATAACCTGATGATTTTGATAGAGGAAAATCCGATGTCGATATCATAACCAGAGGGTAGGCTGTTTCGTTAATATTACCGTCAAAATCTAGTTTAATTTCACTACCATTAAAATTTCCTGTTTCAACAAAAACACAAGCAATCCTAACATCAAAGCATGTTTCTCTACATGAGCTGAACCATAGCACAGCTTTTGTAACTATACATTTCCTTGTCATATTCTTTTCAAGAAACCAGTTGAGTGGAAAGTTAATGGAGTAAAGCTCATTTTTTTCCATAGAGCCGTTATTGAAAGACAGATGAGTCTGACCCTAGCCAAGTTTAGTTCGCCTTAAAAATGCCCTTGTAAGACCGAAATTGAGGTTGTATCTTTACTGCTTAAACTATTATTCATCAAAAGAAAATAACGTATTAATTTGATTTTGGGAATGAACTAAACTTTCAATCAATATATTTATGAAAATAACCATTGTAGCTGTTGGCAAAACCGAGAAGGGTTTTATTGGCGATGGAGTTCAAGAGTACCTTGGGCGCTTGAAACACTATATTAATACAGAGATAGTTATTGTACCCGATATTAAAGGGTCGAAAGGGTTATCAACCAAACAGCTAATGGAGAAAGAGTGCCAAGCAATTATGCAACGGATTGAAGGTCAGCCCGAGGTAATTATTTTAGACGACAAAGGGAAGGAATTCACTTCGACCCAACTAGCAAGTTGGTTTAACCAGAAGAATATCAATGGCACTAGGGAGGTGATTTTTGTAATTGGAGGAGCTTACGGAGTATCCGATGAGATAAAGTACAAAGCACAACAAATGCTTTCACTCTCGAAGCTAACCTTTTCGCATCAGATGGTCAGGCTAATATTGGTTGAGCAGCTTTATAGGGCAATGACCATAATAAAGGGTGAACCATACCATCATGAGTAACATCAACAAAAATTGAGAATTTATCAACAATTCTGATTACATTCGGCTCGCTTTTTGTTAGGAAAGGAAAATGATAGATTTACATCCTTGTAATTATTGATATAAACCAGCAATCCAAGTGAATAGCAATAAGATAATGCTCTTAGCAACCCTAACGCTTGTTGTATCAATAGCATTATATTCCGTCATACCCTATTCCAAAGATCTTATTACTAAAAAGTTAGCACGCCCCCCCGAAATTATTAAAGCTCGTGAAGTGCTTCTTAAACGAAGCGAACAAGGGATTGAAATTGTAAAGGGACTGATTGACACCGCAATAACTAATGGCGGTAGATCACTCTTTCATAGCTTTTCACTTGCTAAAGCCGAAGAATACCGAAATAATGGACTTGCTTTCTTTATTTTCGAAAATGAGAATCTTAGGTTTTGGTCCGAGAACTTCGATATTGCAAGCATTCCAGAACTCTCGGGAAATCTAGTGAAAGTTCAAAATACATGGAGCATTTCGTACTGGGTTGCTAAAGAACACTATAAGGGCTTACTGCTTGTATCCATAAAACACGATTTCCCCTACGAAAATCAGTTCTTAAAAAATCAATTTCACTCTTCGCTTTCATTCCTCGATGGTTACAGAGTCAATAATTATCCTCGTGAGGGCTCCTTCCCTGTTTTTCTTTTTGGGGCTAACCCAGTATTCTTCCTATCATACATACCCCAGAACCTAGATAAATTAATCGAGAATCAAGAGTCATTATTGGCCTGGACAAGCTTTTTCCTTCTGCTAACCTCATTATACCTGTTTTTTTGGCTACCCTATTTGCGGAGGAATGGTTTAATAAGCTTCATCATCCTTTCTTTAACCATTGTCGCCCTCCGGTTAGCATCCTTGCACTGGCATTTCCTTCCACATGGAGAGTGGAAGCTTTTTACCTACGATGTTTTTGCATACTCATGGGCTATCCCTTCGCTTGGCGATATGCTATTGAATGCCTTAATTCTTTTTTCTCTCGCTGTGTATGCTCAAAGGAATATTGAAATAGATAGCTTAATAAAGGGGAAATTGTGTGAGGTAAAGTTATTCCTTCTTGCAACCCTTTGTTTTCTAGCACTTTTTATGCTTGACATTCTTTTTACAATTCTAGTTTCAAACTCAACTATAACCCTTGAATTTTACCAAATCTTCAACCTTTCAATCTTCTCAATTATTGGTTATCTTTCAATAGGAATATGGATTGCTACCATTCTTTTTTTGCTGAATATCACATATAAGGCTTTAGGCTCTTTCACTAGGTATAAAAGATTCCTGATTCTTGGCTTGTCGGTGACCTCATCATTTTTTCTTACCTGGGTTGCTGCTGATTTACCATCATTGTATGGAATTCTTCTTGCACTTCTAATTATTGTAATATTTGTAATTCGAATTAACAGGGAAAGACTTATAACACCAAATATTTTTATTTTGCTAGTTCTGTTCTTTTCGTTGTTTTCAGTTATGGTGGTTACAATACAAGCCGATATAAAGGACAGGAGCATTAGAAAAATTTTGGCCATTAACCTCTCAAACGAGCGTGATCCTATTGCAGAAGTGATGTTTGCTTCGCTTGCGAAACGACTAAACTCCGACAGCGAAGTGATTGATTATCTTGATAATATTGCCGAAAATGAGGTTAACTTATATAACTACCTGAAGGATAACTACCTAAGTGGTTACTTCAAAAAGTATGATTTTCAGTTTACGGTATGCTTACCCACATCGAACCTACTTATTGAAAAGACAGGTGAAGTTACAGGTTGCTATGCTTTCTTTGAGGGGATGCTCAACGAATACGGGATGAGAATACCGGGGACAAGTTTCTTTCACCTAAACAACCAAAACGGAAGGATTAGCTACCTGGGAATCATTGAGTTTCTTCTCCCCGATGGAACCGATATCTGCTTGTACCTTGAAATCGATACCAAGCTAAGCCGTGAGCTACTTGGCTACCCCGAACTTCTTCTTGAGGGAAACCTAAAAGGTCGTTCAGCCCTTTCTAACTACTCATCGGCCAAATACTTCAACAATCAACTCATTGCTCATACTGGCCGCTATAGCTATCCCTACATTTGGCATTCTCCTCCTGATAGCGTTGGACTTTACTCGTTTTTCGACGAGAACGGCTATAACCACATGGCCTACCAGGGTGAAGGGAATGTAACCATTGTTATAAGTAAGTCAAAAGCAAGCCTCTTCAACATAACTGCTTCATTTGCATGGGTTTTCCTATTTTTTGGTGTAACCCTTCTGGTCCTGCTAAACCTCGGAGGCTTAAGCATTTCGCTGAATATCCGAAGATATAGCTTCAAGAATAGAATCAAACAAGCAATGGTTCTTCTTCTTTCCTTTTCATTAATAATGGTTGCGCTGGTTACTATTACCTACAGTGTTAAGAATTTTGAAAGGAAGAACCATGAAAACCTTAGCGAAAGGTTGCTTTCTGTTATTGTGAGTATGGAAGAAAGTATAAGCTATGAAGATGTTACAGAATCGAGCATGTTAGGCTATCTAACAAGCTATCTCATCCAACTTTCTAATATCTTTCAGGCCGACATAAATCTGTACAACCTTAAAGGTGAAATGGTTGCCTCATCGCGACCCGAAGTGTTCGAGCGAAGACTCATGGGGACACTGATTAATCCTGTTGCATGGAATGAGATGGTGTACAATCACAAATCGAAAGTTATTCATACCGAACAAGTTGGAGAAATGAATTATCTTTCAGCGTATGCTCCACTGCTTAATGGTAAGAATGAAACCATTGCTTTTCTAAATCTACCCTATTTCACAAGACAAAGCGAATTCATGCGCGAAGTTTACGCAATAGTTGTTGCTTTGGTAAATCTTTATGCATTGCTGATACTTTTCACACTTCTTGTTGCAGTTTTCATTAGTAATCAAATTTCGAGACCTTTAGAACTGATTAGGGAAAAACTTGCCAAAATCGATCTCACAAAACACAATGAGACAATAAGTTACCAAGGAAAGGATGAAGTTGGACAACTTGTTAGCGAATACAACCGAATGGTTGCAGAACTAGCTGAAAGTGCCAGCAAACTTGCACAAAGCCAAAAACAACTCGCATGGCGCGAAATGGCTAAGCAGATTGCCCATGAAATAAAAAATCCCTTAACACCCATCAAACTTAATCTTCAGCTACTTGTGAAGGCAAAGAAGGAAGGACAGGCTAACTGGGAAAAAATGTTCGACAGCTTCTCACAAATGCTCATTGAGCAAATAAACGTACTGAACAGAATTGCTACTGAATTCTCGAATTTCGCCAAGATGCCCGTTGGAAACTTCTCTGAAGTTGATTTACAAAGCATTTTAAACACTGTTATCTCACTTTTTTCGGGCTACCCAACAATAACAATTCGTCTATACAACCAATCCCCTACCCCATTGATAGTGTATGCCGATGGTGAGCAACTCCAACGGGCTTTTGTTAATTTAATCAAAAACTCTGTGCAGGCTTTAGAAGGAAAAACTGAAGGTTTGATTGAGGTTGCTGTTGAAAAAGAAGGGATATGGGCTAAGGTTTCGGTAATTGACAATGGTAGCGGAGTACCTGAAAGCATTCGCGGTAAACTTTTTAGCCCAAATTTCACAACAAAATCAGGAGGGATGGGCTTAGGTTTAGCAATTACTAAAGGCATTGTAGAGGCTCATGGAGGGAAAATATGGTTCGATTCGTTAATCGATACTGGATCGAAATTCTCTATTGAGCTCCCCCTTATAGAAATGGAAAATTATTCAGGCTAATCCATTTTTAGTCGTCAAAGAAGTTCTCATTAAAATTAACAAGGAACAGCCGTTCTGTAGCACGTGTGAAGGCTGTGTATAGCCATCGAAGGTATTCGCGACTTAGCATCTCGTTCTTAAAAAAACCTTGATCAACGAATACACTCTTCCACTGCCCACCCTGAGCTTTATGGCAGGTAATGGCGTAGGCATACTTAACCTGAAGCGCATTAAGATGCTTATCGGCAAGAACTTTCTGCTGCTTTATTTTCTTTTCGGGAATGTATGAATAATCCTCAAGGATGCTCTCGTATAGTTTTTTCCATTGTTCGTTGGGTAAAGCAGGACCATCAATCGAAAGTGTATCGAGAAGCAGGGTAACATCGAGCTCTGTGTCATTATAATCAGGCAAGCAAATCGTTGCATCGGCAAACCGAAAGCCATACTGATCGTATGAGCTTGCAACCCTCCTTACCCGAATGGTATCACCGTTGGCAATGAAACCAATATTCTGATTGTTTTGTACCCAAAAATAGTTATTCCGAACAACCATTAGCATATCACCCGAAACCAGCTCTGCTTCCCTCCAAAGGATACGATTTCGAATCCCTTGATTATACTTGTTTGCCCTTTTATTTGAATAGCAGATAACTACAGTTTCTTCCTCACCATACTTGCCATAGCTTGCCTCAAGAGTTTCCTGTAATTCAGCACCATCAATGCGCATTAAATCGTTGAAATTTTTGGTAACTAACTTTGGAAATTCAATCCTTTCGGTGTTTATTATGCTCCTAATTGTGGTTGCATTAATGAGGATACCCGAACTGTTTACCTGGCGAACAACATCTTTAAGTATTGTCTCCTTAATGTCTAACCCATAACCAAGAAGCATTAGCTTATTTAATGCTGGGCTTGACTCAAGTTTAACGGGTGGAAGCTGTGCTTCGTCTCCTGCTAGTATAAGCTTGCAGTTAGTTCCGGAGAAAACGAATTCCAGTAAATCATCAAGAAGGTGACCTGTTCCAAAAAAGCTATCCTCGGAATTGTTATTGCTAATCATTGAGGCCTCGTCAACAATGAAAAGGGTGTCCTTTTGTGAGTTTTTTCCAAGGTTAAATTTACCTATACCATCAAGTGAAGATTTTTGGCGATAAATCCAACGATGTATTGTGTAAGCGTTATATCCTGTGTAGTATGCCAGCACCTTAGCGGCTCTACCTGTTGGGGCAAGTAAAGTGAACTTTGCCTCATTTTCAGCCAAATATCGGACGCAAGAAGCAATAAGGGTTGTTTTTCCGGTTCCAGCAAAACCCCTTAGAACAAAGCATTGATTTGAGGAGCTATTATTAAGGAAATCCGCCAAGAGGTCAATTGCATATTCCTGACTTCTAGTTAAATCATACCCAAAGTTCTCGATAAGTTTTTTTCTCAACTTTTTACTTTCCATAAAAAAAATGGAATATTAATTGAATAGATGTAAAAAAATTAATTATATGTTATTAAATTTGCAGACAAACTTAAACTAATTTGAGCAAAATGAAAACCGCACTTCAAATTCTCTTGCTAGCTGCTATAGTGGTATTATCATATCTAGTTTACGAAAGCATTATGAATCCTATTCGCTTCAACCGTGAAAAGGATAAGAGATATGCAAAAACCATTGAACGTTTAAAGGATATTCGTACTGCACAATTAGCTTATCGTTCTGAAAAAAATCAGTTTACTGGCAGTTTCGATACCCTAATTAATTTTATTAAGTACGATTCTTTTTCTGTTATTAAGCAAATTGGCTCGATGGACGACTCGATAGCAGTAGCAAAGGGGCTAGTTTATAGGGAAACTATTAGGATTAGCGTTGCTGATACCCTTTTCAGGAAAGGATACCCTATCGACTCATTACGTTACGTACCTTTTGCTGGCAAAGCAGAGTTTGAGTTGGCTGCTGGTGAACTTGAAACTGGTTCAAAAGTAAGAGTGAAAGTATTTGAAGCCAAAGTTCACAACGATGTTCTTTTAAGAGGTCTTGACCGTCAACTTGTTGTTAACCTTAATGACCTAAGAAAGAAGCTGGACCGTTACCCAGGCCTTCAGGTTGGATCGTTAACCGAAGCAACCAATAACGCTGGGAACTGGGAATAGGTTAGGTAAAAAACCATGCAGAAGTTAGAACTATTCGACGAAACCTTCGATCCAGATCGCACAGAATCATATAGTTTTGCCATTCAGGTATCGCTGAATGGTTTTTCTTTTTGCGTCAAGGACGAATCGCGCAACATTTACATTGGTTTAGTAGAGTTCCCCTTCGAATATCCCGTTCAATTTTACGATGATTGGGCAAATCGAGTGCACGATCTTAACCTAGCATACCCTTGGTTGAAGAAAGGTTTTCAAAAGATTTCGTTTTGTTACGACTCACCAGTATTCACAGTAGTTCCAAACAATTTTTTCATAGCCGAAAAAGCAAAAGGCATGCTATCGACAGTTCATCCCATCGATGAAAACGATGAAATCAGGTTTACAATTCATGGTGATAGTTTTGTAAACATCTACAGCATCCCGTCACTACTTGTAAGCGAATGGACAAAGAATCAGAAGAAAACCTCCTTTTTCGGTTCTGCCGACTCACTTATCAATTTCATCTTGATTAAATCAAACTCATATAAAGGCAAAAGGTTAGCAATTGCCTTCTACGATGGGTACTCAAATATCATGCTCCTTTCTAATGGGTGTTTGGTTTTTATTGGTAGCATTCCAACATATACAGCTGATGACACATGCTACCATCTTGTAAACATTTCCCAAAAGCTGAATATTCCAACAAATGATGTGAGCCTATCAGTATTAGGCTACTTTGAACATATTGAACAGTTTAAAACAATTTGTGGGAAGGTTTTTGGCAACATTGTACAAGAATCAACTCTTGAACAAGATCACTTCAGCTACCTCATTAGTAAGTATAAGGGGAAATATGCTAACCTTTTCAACCAATCGCTATGCGAATAGTAAGCGGCGAACTAAAAGGCAGAATCCTAAATCCTCCCAAAAATATTAAGGCTCGCCCAACCACTGATATTGCTAAGGAAGGCCTTTTTAATATCATAAATAACTATTTTGATTTCACTGATATTACGGTACTCGATCTTTTTGCGGGGACTGGAAGTATAAGCTTTGAGTTTGCATCGCGAGGTAGCAAAAGTATTCACCTTGTTGAAATTGACCCAATCCACTTTAACTTCATCTGTAAGACAAAGACAGATCTTAATCTTTACCAGATAAACCCCATTAGGCACGATGCATTTAAGTTTTTAAAGAATTGTAGGTTGAAGTTTGATATTATCTTTGCCGACCCACCGTACACAATTTCTGGTATTGAAAGAATTCCAGAGTTGGTTTTTTCTAATGACCTTCTTAATGAAAATGGCTGGTTAATTGTTGAACACTCGAAAACAGCAAACCTATCAAACCTCATATTTTACTCAGAAACAAGAAATTACGGGAATGTTCATTTCAGTTTTTTTCGAAAGTAATTTTTTTCAAAATAGTATTGCAGATATTAAAAGAAGATGTATCTTTGCACCGTCAAAAAAACAAATATGTTTTAAAATTTTTGACAAAATGGTCCGGTAGTTCAGTTTGGTTAGAATACGTGCCTGTCACGCACGGGGTCGCGGGTTCGAGTCCCGTCCGGACCGCAAAAGGGGGTTTTTAAGCCCCCTTTTTTTATGCAATATATCAGCAAACTAGTAAATACTATTAAACTGATAAAGTTTTTAGCTCCTTTCATCAACAAAACTTTGCTATTCGCCAAAAAAGGATGGTTAAATACATGAAAATTAACCATTTTTGCTAACCAACTATATTTTGTTTCGTTTATATTTGTGGAAGCATTTAGCTTAGATACATATCGTTATTGATAAAT
>CAYZSD010000036.1:0-186 GCA_964481075.1 uncultured Rikenellaceae bacterium
ACGTCCCCTCGCAGATCGCCCCTGCCGGGTCGGCGGCGATGGATACGCTGACGGGCAGTACGGGGTTCACGGTGATCACGGCACTTCCATCGGTTGTCCCCGTGCAGTTGGCATCGCTGACCGACAGCACGGTGTAGGCCCCTGCGGTTGCCGTCTGGAAGGTGTACGGAGAGGAAGTAATATCAT
>CAYZSD010000036.1:286-7849 GCA_964481075.1 uncultured Rikenellaceae bacterium
TCGGCGCAGATGGCCGCTGTGCCTGAGATGGTGGCGGTGGGGAGCGGGTTCACGGTGATCGTTGCGCTACCGCTGGTTGTCCCCGTGCAGTTGGCATCGCTGACCGAGAGCACAGTGTAGGCCCCTGCGGTTGCCGTCTGGAAGGTGTACGGAGAGGAAGTAATATCATTCACGGTAACATCGTTCGCCCCGTCCCTCTGGTAGGTGATGCCCCAGGGCTGCGAGCCCGTCAGGGCGACGGAGACGGTGGCCTCAGCATCGGCGCAGATGGCCGCTGTGCCTGAGATGGTGGCGGTGGGGAGCGGGTTCACGGCAACAGTTGCACTTTCGTTCATCATCCTATGGCAGTCAGTAGTTCCATTGATTGCCCTAACCGTATATTCTCCTGCAGTTGTGAAATTTTCGCCAAAAGAAATTTCGAATCCAGTTCCAGGAGCTGCAGAACCAACAGGTGTTGCTCCTCGTAAAAGTTGATAGTTAACTCCGGTTTGTGAATCACTTAATCCAATAGATACACCAGAACCTCCAGAGCAGAAAGCACCACCACCGGTAACATTGAATACATCAGGAAGTGGATTGATTGTAACGGTGGCATTTCCAGTCATATCATTCTTACATCCAGTAAAAGGATGGGTTGCTTCAACGGTATAGGTGCCAGCTACTGTTTGGTTTTCAAAGTTAAATGCTTCGCCAGTTCCATCAACTGGACTTCCAACATCTTCAACACCACGTTTGAGTTGGTATTTAACATTTATCTGAGAGTTACTTAGACCTATTGCAACTCCAGTACCACCATCGCAGTATGCGCCACCTCCAGTTACATTAAACGGAGTAGGTAAGGGGTTGACTGTTACTGTAGTGTGATCCGAGGGGTCTTCATGACATACACCATTCTTAACAACTGCTCTAAAATGAGTGGTTTGAGTAAGGGCATCGCTGGTATATTTATCCGTGGAATTTGCAATATCGAACCAAGTGCTTAGGTCGGTTGAATACTGCCATCTTTGTACTACGCCCGTTTCTCCATTCAGAGATAGTTCATCGCTGGTTTCACCATAGCAAATCTCACTACCACCTGAAACTGTTCCACCGACCGATGGTGTATCAGTTGAAATTACTAGTTCGTTGCTTGTACCACTACACACACCCGAATCAACAGAAACAGTATATGTACCAACAGCAGTAGCAGTATAGGTTTTTGCAATTGCATCGGTTATAATTTCATCGTTCAGTTTCCATTGGTAGGTTGCATCCTGCGTGTCAACCGTTAGGAGGACGCTAATTACATCGCCCTGACACCATACTAGTGCATCGGTAGTAGATGCAATGGGGGTTAACGATAATTGCTGGCTAATGGTAAGCTCGTTGCTTGTGCCCACACAGCCATCAACAGTAACCTCTACTTTATAAGTACCAGTAGCATCAGTGGTGTGAAAATTAATATCAGCACCTACCCCGACGTCATCCTTAAACCACTGATAGGTTTCATCGGCTATATCAACAGTAAATGTAACATCGATGGTTTGCCCTTGGCACCACGAGAGCTGGTCGGTGGTGGAAATTGTGGGATTGGGTAACGGTTTTACGGTCATGGTAATGGGGTTGCTGGTAGCCACACAGCCAGCAGCGGAGTAAACTACAACAGTAACCTGATCGTTATTGTTTATTGAAGAAGGTTCAAAAGTATTGTCTGTACTACGTTCCTGAACCACCACGTTATTTACTTTGAAAATGTACTCTGCACCTCCACCGGCGGTGAATTCCACCAAACCACCTTGGCAAATGGTGTTGCTGGGAGCATTGCTTATGAGGGTTGGAGTTGGGGAGGAGTTGGTTGATAGTAAATTAACGGGATAGTTCACATAACATTCATTGGCATCGGTAACTTTAACGTTGTAATTCCCAACACCAAGATTAAACTGATCTCTATTGTTTGCTGGATCAGAGATAGGTCCAGTCCAGAAGTATGTTTTACTTCCTGTACCACCAGAAACACTAAGCCCAATACTGCCATTGGTTGACTCAGGACAGGTTGGTTTATTCTCACCATGGGTAACAGAAATTTCAAGGGGTTGACCAACTACAACATTATTGTACAAACGCACACATTGTTTACTGTCGCGAATCCTAATGGCATAGCCTTTTGCTGGTAGGTTGATAAAGTATGCATTATCTTGATAAGTACCACCATCTATAGAGTACTCGTAATCTGGGGTACCACCTGAAGTGGAGGTAATATCTATTCTTCCGTTGCTTCCGCCATAACAAGAGTTATCGGTAACGCTTCGATTTCCAGAAATTTGGGTAGGCTCAGTAACTGTTATATATTCAGTTTTTTTACAACCCTTGTTGTCGGTTACCCTAACAGAATAATTGCCTGCTATTAGGTTTGAAATTTTTGGAGTGGTTAAGGTATTAGACCAAAGTTGGGAGTAAGGAGCGGTACCACCCGAAACTCTTGAAGTAATATCGAGTTCCCCGTCGCTTCCCCCGAAACAAGTAACATTTTTTCTTAAAATATCAATTGAAATGTCTTCTGGCTCATCAATTTCGGTGCTAAATGAATTAGTACATCCTTTTTTATCAGTAATAAATACAGTGTATTCCCCAGCAGTTCGACCAGTTATATCCTTAGACGTTGCTACTTGCGTTTCACCTTTCTTCCAAACATAAGTGTAAGGTAACTCTCCCCCAGAAACGGAGAGAACAACGCTTCCGTTGGAGCCACCAAAACAAGTTACATGAGTGGGTGTAAGTATGCCATTAATAGCTGTTGGTTCATTAATAACAATTCCTGTTATACTCTTAGTTATTAGTGATTCATCGGTTACATCAACATTATAGGTACCAGCACTCAGGTTGCTGGGGTTGGAGATAGCAGGGTTCACGAAACCAGGATCTCCATCTTTTGTCCAAACGAAGATAACGTCTTCATCATCTGGGTGATAATATCCAATTTCAATTACTCCATCTTCATCGCCGTTGCAGCTAACATCTGTTTTGCTTTCAACCCAAACAAAAAACACCCTTTGATCGGCCACGTTAAATGACTTATTTTGGCTACAACCGCCACCAGCTGCAGCATCGGTAACGGTTAAGGTGTATGCTCCCCCGGTATCTAAACCTGAAATATCTTTAACATTATCAGGGTCAATAACTTCAGGTCCGCTCCAACTGTAGGTGAAACCACCAGGATAGGTGCCTGTGCCACCAGTGATGTCGGTAATGCTAACAGCACCATTTTCACCAGTTCCAGTGATATTAGTAACAGTTCCACTAATAACAATTGGGTCGGGTTGAGTGAGCGTATAGCCGGTGGGTGAATTGGTGAATTGGCATCCGCTCTCATCGGTAATACACAGGCAGTACTTGCCTGCTATAAGACCTGATTGATTCTGTTCTGTGGTTGTAAGCCCAAAGCCATCATCAGTAGTCCAGAAGAATGAAAGGGTTCCAGTTCCACCCGATGGGTTAATGGTTATTGCTCCATCACTACCATCAGGGCATGTGATATTTGTAAGGCTGGGTGTGCCCGGGGTGATAGCTGTTGGTTGCGTTATGGTGTAGGTTGTTGAGGCTATCTTGTAATTGCTATCGGTTACTGTAACCTTATATGTTCCAACTTCAAGTCCGGTAGCGGTTGAGTCGGTTAGTTCTGGAACTATTACAGTATTCTTTTCCCAAACATAAGTGTAAGGTGCAGTGCCAAAGTAGGGGGTAACGGTAAGCTCCCCATCGGAGCCACCGTTACAGGTTACATTCTTTTTGTGGGTGAAGGTTACGGAGAAGGGGTTTTGGTAGCTTGCCAGAAAACCGTTTTTCTTCCCAGTATAAGGGTTAGTTAAAGGAGTTAAGCTGCCAACGTTAAGCTGAGAAGAACTAAAGAAGCCACCAATGTATGTTCTCCCCTGGGAGTCGTAGGCAACGCCTTGTCCTCTATCCTCGTAGTCGTCAACCCCTTGAACCGAACCAGCAGTGATAGGGTTTCCATTTAAATCGAAAACGAAAAAACCGGCATCGTAGTTCCCACCTGAAGTAATTGTAGTGTTGTTAAATGTTATAGAACTAGAGAAGTAACCAGAGCAAACCATTATGTTTTCCCTGATTTGGATTCCATAACCGCTGTCCCAGCCTGAACTACCAATTATTGTTTTCCAAACCAAAGTACCTTCAGAGTTATACCTGGCAGCAATAATATCTGATCCAGCAGTTGTAAATAACTCTGACTCATCTGTTTCGTTAATATCAATTTTCCCAGTACCTTGTGAGTAACCAATAATGTAAACATCATTAAGGTATGTGTAGATTGAGTTTAGTTGGGAATCCGAGGAAGACTTTCCTCTTCTTATCCAATCAGTACTGCCATTGTTTCCAAAAAGTCTCATGAAAAAGATATCGCCCCCCGAACCAGAACCAATATAATCATTACCATCAACATACAAAGTACCACCTATAGTTCCTCCAACATAAATTCTATCATCGTTTGTTACCGATAATGCTCTAAAAATAGTTGTCGCAGATGTGGTTCGGTATGCTTTAGACCAGTTATACTCGATATCGTTACCAAGGTCGGTAAACGATGCAACAAACATCCAGCGTGGATCTGCACCAGCGTTGTAGGTATCCTGATTTTCTACATCATCCTCATCGCCAATGGTGAAGTCACTGATAAAAAGACCAGTAACAAATATTGTCCCGTCATTTCTATATGCCATTCCAGTAATCCTATCGTTTGAGCTACCCCAGCCAATCCGTTTGGCCCACTGTATTGTTCCGTTAAGGTTGTACTTGGCAATGAAGGGGTCGAATGCCGTTCCTGCGCTACCAATCGGTACACCATCAAAGTAGCAGATATCTTGAAATCCCCCTGAGATATAAACGTTCTCTTCCTCATCAACACACACATGTGAAGGAATGTCATTCCTAGAACTACCAACGGTTTTCACCCATTCAATGGTTCCATCGAGTGAGGACTTTACCAAAAAAAGGTCTCTTAATCCAGATGAAACATAATTAATTCCGTCAATTTGCAGAGTTCCTACGAAAGAGCCATAGGTATAAATATAATCGCCATGCAAGGTTATATCGGAAACTTCGGCTTCATTGTTAGAAATTAATTTGTAGTGATGCGCCCACTGCCATCCATCCTGTCCTGATAGGTTTAGTGCAATAGATGAGAAAACCCCCACCATCACATAAAGTATAACTCTTTTCATAGCATTATTTTTTGGTAATAGAATATTTACAACAAATATAATACCTTTATACACGTTTTTAACTATTATTGTTAGCATTTATGTGGAATAATTCATCTCATTCATCAAAAAGGAAAATCTATTTTCACATAGGATATCCAAAAACGGCTTCAACGTGGTTTCAGGAAAGTTTCTTTCCTAAAATCAAAAATATTATTTTTATAGATAATATCAAAACACGTCATTTCTTTTTTGATTCCGATGCTTTTTTCTTAGATACAGAAGAAGTGTACAAAATTATAAGTAGTTACAAGCTGGATGATTGTTTGTTTAGTTCAGAGTTACTTACAACACCCATAAATTATGGTTGGCATAATGGTTGTGTTTCAAAAGCCTGTGCAGATAAGATAAAACATGTATTCCCTAAAGCTTCAGTTATTATATTCATTAGAAACCAGCAATCTCTTTTCACATCTGGCTATCAGCAGTATCTTAAAAATGGCGGTACATTTTCTATTCGAAAATTTCTTTATTCGAGACATTTATTTTCGGTAGAGCATTTATACTTTGATAATTTAATAAACTATTACGATAGTTTATTTGGCGAAGATCGAGTTCATGTTTTTTTGTTTGAGGAGTTCCAATTAGACCCCCAAGATTTTGTGAAAAGATTTTGTGAAAAATTTGAATTTAAAATTAACTATTCCGAAATTAACTATAAATCAATTAATCAAGGACTTAGGGTGGGATTTATCCCTTTAATACGTTTTTTTAATTGTTTCCATGCTAAACCTTTAGGGAAAAAGTATTATTTATTTCATATTCCTGGAACTTTAAGGTTGATAAATCGTTTTGTTAAACCTTTAAATAAATTCAACTTTTTTGGAAATTATGCTAAATGTAGTGAATTATTAAGAGAAAAAGACTTAGATTTTTTTAGAGAAAGTTATAAGGAATCAAATAGAAGGCTAGCGGAAAGAATAGATTATGAAAAGTTAAAAAAATTCGGTTACTATCTATGAACAATCAAATGCCATTGATACACATTGGGTTTCCCAAAACTGCTACTAAATGGATGCAAAAGCATTTGTTCCCATTAGCAGAGGATTGTTTTTTTCTTGCCAGACCTGATGTGTTTGATCTTTTAATTAAACCCGATGTGTTTAGTTTTTCACCCACTTATTGTAAGAATGAAATATACAATAGGGCCAAGGGTAGAAGAGTGTTGATTTCGGAAGAACTATTTGTTGGAGGACTTGACATTGGATATGGGCTTGGTGAGTTTTGTTTAGTAATGGGAGAGAGACTTAGGAACGTTTTTAATGATGCAATAGTTGTAATTTCTATTCGAAATCAAGTTGAAATTGCTTCTTCAGCATATAGTCATTACATTAAATCAGGTGGCACTTTTTCACCTGAACACTTTTTTGGTGTTAATAAACGATTTAAACCATTCTTTAAAAATCACCATTTTTTTAACCCTCAAATGTTCGAGTACCATAAACTAATAATATATTATCAAAAATTATTTGGTGAAGAGAATGTTAGAGTTATTTTTTATGAAGATTTTGCCTTATCTCAGTTGGATTTCGTCAAAAATTTTTTAAGAACCAATAATATCAGCATAAATAAACCCATATCTTTATACAAATTCGAGAATAAAAGAATATCATTTTTTTCTTTATGGCTTATGAGGATAATGAATAGATTTACGCATCAAAACACATACTTCAAGGACAGTTTAATTCATATACCGACTTTATATTATAGGACCATTTCAGTTACAGAAATAATTGATAGAATTAAAATATTTAATAATAAACCATTTACTTTATCGCATAAGATCCGTCAGTATCTAACAGATTTTTATAGAGATAGCAATAGAGAATTATCGCAAATAACGGGAGAACAGAAACTTATTAAGTACAACTATCCCCTTTGAGGTATTTAGGGAAATCCCCCTTTTTTTCAACAATCATTTTTTGAATAGTATTACTAATCTGAGAATTACTTTTAATTAATCTTTTTGTAATGCCAAGTATTCTTTGAATTCTATACCTGTTTTTGAGTTTAGCAAATGTTAAGATGAAATCGATAACTTTTTCTATTGGTTTAAATCGATATAGGTTTGCTATCGACTTCACTCTATCGAAACGTGTTAATGGGTTACGAAATCCTGCACCATGATGGTAAATGACATCACCATATATACCAAAAAAAACAGGATGAAAAGGATTATTGATTGTTCGGTGAATTTTACCCCAAAAAATTTTTTTGTCTGAAAGAATTTTTAACAAATTGCCCCCTGCATCACTTTTTATGAAGAAACCCACTGGAAGCCTTCTTTCTAATCACCTTCAATTTCTTT
>CAYZSD010000036.1:7859-24608 GCA_964481075.1 uncultured Rikenellaceae bacterium
CAAAAAATTTTTTTGTCTGAAAGAATTTTTAACAAATTGCCCCCTGTATCTGTTATTAGGTCATTTTCGGAAGAAACCCACTGGAAGCCTTCTTTCCAATCACCTTCAATTTCTTTCCAAAACTGAATTGTAGTTAAACAAAATGAGGGATGCGGCTGTATATCACCCACATTTTCTTTACGTTGAATTGCTGCAAGAGGAAACTCATGTAACGTTTTTTGAATAAAGTCATCCAATGGAGCTATTGGAAAGGCATCGCCATCTAAAAAAATCAAGGGTTCGTTTTTGTTTTCAGTAGCAAAAAAAATGACATCAGCAAGGATATTCAACTTGGTAGCATGGTCTTCTATGGGTTCAATACACGAGTAGTAGAATTTTTCTCGTTGTTTTGCTGCCTCCCCGCATAGAAAGGCATACACTCTAAAGGGTTGTTTTATGTTTTCCTTTAGAAATTGCATTTGAATATCAATCCATTTATCGGTTTGATAATGTACTGTTGCGATATGAATCATATCTTTGCTATATGAAAATTGTCCTTATAAACTACCTAAACCGTTCTGGGTCCACTTTACTCCTTTCGGAGTTGAGCAAAGTTAAGAATTTTGTTTGCTTACCCGAATCGGAGTTGCTGGTAAAACTATTGCTCTCAAAACCCAATCAAAAAATTCGGCCTAATTCAAGGGTCATTGCGTTGCTTGACAATGCTTTGAAGGACGACCCAAAACTTTCACTTTTCCCATTCAACGAATCGGTTTCAAACCTCATTGAGAGCCATGAAAAGCAAGTAACAGGTCAAATTTTCTTCTTTAGGTTTATTTTTGCGGCAGCAAAACAAGAGAATCCGCTTTGTACACATGTTTTGTTTAAAAACACCCATATCTCTTTTCTTCTTAAAAGAACACCCGTCCATTTGTTGGCTCAAAATAATGTTCAACTTTTCTTTCTGCTTCGCGACCCAAGGGCTATCTATCTTTCCCAGTCAACTACAAAGGGAACTTGGTTGAAGCCAATGTCAAAGAATCCTATTCTAACTGCATTGGAGTGGAACAACCTGGTGGCATCTTCTCGTTACTACTACAAAGTTTATGATAGGGTGGAAATTCTACATTACGAGCAATTTGTGCAAAACCCTCATCAGTTTATTCACAGTTTTTTAAAAGCATTGGATGAAGGCGACAATCAAAACTATGAGTTTGAAAGTCAATCCAACTACACCTCAAAGATACCGAATCATTTGCAGGATATACATAAAAATGTTCACAAACCTGTCGATAGTTGTTTTGCTAATCGATGGAAAACCGAGCTTCAAATAAGGGACATTGAACTGGTGCAACTTTTCTCAAACAGATACATGAAAACTCAAGGTTATCAAGTGCTTGGAAAAAGTATTTTTAGCAGCAGAAGTATTTTTTGGATAGCATTATTATTTCCGTATGCTTTGTTTAAAATGATAAAGAATAGACTGTTTATTAATGTTCCATAAAGAAAGTTGAATGAAACGTAGGTTTTTAATTCTCACTTCCGAGGCCTCATCGCATATTGCTGGCGACAGCAAGAGCGCTATTTTGCTTACCGACGAATTGAAAAATCTCGGGGTGAAGTCAACAATAATTTCTTATAAAAATAGTGAATCCTGGTTTTTGTGGGAAAAGGATTCTAAAGGGCCAATAATATCACAATATTTTGGAGTTAACCTATGGCAAAAAATAATATCGAGGGTCTTGTTGTCAGTTGTGCTTTTGTACTATGGGATAAATGTAAAAAGTTGGATTATCTACGGGAAGGTTAGAGGCAACAGAATTGCTATTCTTGCAGGTTGGCTTTTAGGGAAAAGGGTCATTTTTCGGTCAACACTTTGGGGTTACGATAATATATCCACGTTAGTAAGTTTTAGAAAAGTTAACAGAATAATATACAGCTTAATATGGGGTTATTGGGCTCTTAACCCTTTGTTGGCGGATGATTTCAAGGCAACTTTTCCGTCAAAAAAAAGACACCGAATTTTCACCTCTCAACAAGGTGTTCCAGTAGGTTTTAGGCAAGTACCTATTGAAAAGAAGCTTGATCTAAGAAGAAAACATGGAATTCCCAATGACCTTTTAGTGATTATTATGGTTGGTCATGTTATTGAAAGAAAGGGTTTTCCTGCGATTTTTGATTCTTTGGCAAGGTTAGAATCGGATTTTCTACTTTTGGTTGTGGGAATGGTTGATCCCGAAATAAATTCAAGGCTATTGAAACACTCATCTGAGATGAAGAGTAATATGCACTATGCCAAATCTTTGCTTAATGATAAGGTACGTTTTTTGGGCTGGGTAAACTATGTTGAGGAGTACTTAAATATTTCGGATATATTCTTACATGCAGCATATTCCGAAGGTTTCCCACCCAATTCATTGAACGAAGCAATTGCTTGTGGTCTTCCTTGTGTTGTTAGAAGAATACCCGGTGTTTATGGTGAATATTTAGAAAATAACGCTGTGTTGTTTTTTGAAAATGAGCAAGAGATGAGGTATCATTTAACCACGTTAATGGTTAATGAGTCACTTAGATCTCATATTCGTAAATGTGGGGGTGAATGGGCAATAAAACACTTGGACATCAGTGATATTGCAAAGAAGCTGTTGGTTTTTATTGAAAAAAGTTAGACACTAGTTGTAAGAGAAAGAGTTACAAAAACGAATCAATTGCTTAGGATGTTTTTTATTCGATTTATACTTTCAGCCTGAACATGTTTTGATTTTTTAAACCCGTTTTCTGCAATTCTTTCTCGAAGCATGGGGTTTTCGATTAGTAGGCGAAGTTTATCAGCAATCACGCGTGGATTGGAGTCGTCAAGATACAAAATCTCCTCAAAATCAGTAAACATACATTGCAGGCTTTCTCTTCCACTTGTAACAACAACCACTTTCTCAGCCATTGCTTCAAGAATTACCAAGGGAAAGTAATCACTTTCTGAGGGGAGGACGAAAATACTTGCCCTTTGAAACAATTTCTGCTTTTCGTATCCATAAACGCCACCAATAATTTCAACTTTACCTTCAAGATTAAGCGAAGAAACAAGAGATTTAATATTTGGAATTGTTTCTTTGGTTGGAGGTAATCCTGCAATGGTTAAACTTAAACCAGAAACTTCTTTGCATAGTAAAGCAAAGGAAATAATAACCTTATCGTAACCTTTGCTGGGCATCAGATTTGATAGGAAAAGAATTTTTTTCTCGTCTTTTTGCGAAGTGCTGCTGCAAGGAGTACAATCAATACAATTAGGTATAGCAAAGACCTCAGCATTTTTCAATCTTAAGGGTTCAATCTCTCTTTTTACGAGTGATTCGGTAAGATGAATTATGGTGCATCCCCTGAAAAGGAATCTATAGAGTTGTGTTAAATGGTATTTCTTATTAAACTCCAACAGGCCAGGACGATGGAAATGGAGGACTGGTTTTGCTTTCGGGGCAAGAAGTTTAACTATAAGTAAGTACAAACTATCGCGGAAAATAACAAATTTCAATGGAATCATTGAAAAGTAAACCACATTGGGTCTGTACGTAAAAAGTTGAAAGATAAGTTTAAAAAGAATTGTGAAAGCCTTTACAATTTTTCCAAACCTTACCTTTTGTAGATCGGAAAGGTTTTTTGCAAAATCAAGCTTGATGAGTCGAGTTTCGAAGTTATTGTCGCTGCAAATAGTTTCATAAACAAACCTATTCATGGTACTTGCACCGTGGATTGGGGGAGGAACTTGGATTAAGAAAAGAATTTTTCTTTTGTTATCTCCCATACAATAGGCTATTAATCAGCACTAATCTTCCCAAACTCCAACTCCCGTTTCTTTACTTCCTCAAGCGTCTTCTTCAGCCCATATTTCATATTCCTCTCAGCCTTCTTCGAGTCGTGGAAAACGATGATGGCTCCCGGGTGTAAGTTATTCAACACGATATTTGCGCATCGCCAAGGGGTAACCCATCGGCTGTAATCCATGCTGAGTACATCCCATAGCACAACCTTATATCGCTCGTTTAGTACATTGAACTGGGTGGACTTAATCCTCCCGTAGGGAGGGCGGAACAGGTTGCTCTCAATCAGATCGGCGGCAAGGTCAACATCCTGAACGTACTGGCCCGTTGGGGTTTCCCAACCCTTTAGGTGGCTGTAACTATGATTGCCAACAGCATGACCTTCGGCTAGAATTCGCTCGTAGATATCTGGATGCATCTCAACCTTTTTACCTAAGCAAAAAAAAGTGGCCTTGGCATTGTATTGCTTAAGGGTGTCAAGTACCCATGGTGTGACCCCCTCGGTGGGTCCATCGTCGAAGGTAAGGTAAACCGTTTTCCCATCGTCGGGCATACGCCAAACGATATTTGGGAAAAGGTTGGTGAAGAATCGAGGGGGGCTTAAGTTAATCATTAACTAAAAGTTCTCGTTAGCGAGCAGCCTCATTGCTCAGATTTAAATGTTTCGTAGAAGATTAAACCTTCACTCAAAAGGTCTTGAATATACAAAAATACTGCCTGAAGGCTTTCTTTTGTCATTCTTGGATAATTATCCAATATCTGTTGCTCCGACCACCCAGAGGCAAGTAGGTTGATAATGTGTTCTACTGACAAGCGAGTACCCTTTACAACAGGTTTACCAACTAGAACACCTTGATCGGCTACGATATAATCCTTCCAATTCATTCTGTAATATAGTTACATTCCTGCAATTCTATAAACTACCTTTGCGAGGAGATTATTGTTCCAAGGTGCTCAAATAGTTCTTCTAGCTCTTTTTTATGCTCACCTCTTTCATGTGTCGAAGCCATCTTGTAAAGCTCTTGAAGGACATAAAGATTCAGTTCTGTTTCACTTCTAGAACGTCGAACAAGTTTGTCGGGTAGGTTTAGCAAGAAGGATAGCTCATCAACGCATTGTTCCATGTAAACCCTTGAGTACTTTTTACCCTGCTCGGTATCACCGGCTCTATAGTAACCATCGATAAGCGAAAGGGTAAAGAAGTTGAAAGGGACGGTTTGGTGTGGAACCACTTCCATACATCTGTCAAGCACTTTAACCGCCGAATCCCTTCTTCCTTCATCAACCAAAGCGTGTGCTAATCGCCCAAAAATATTGCGATAGTTTGAGATAATCCTTGTGCTATTCTCATTAATGTAAACCTTAGGGTTCGAGATGCTCCGAAAACGGTACTTATTCATTAGGTTGTCCCACATTACACTAGTGTCAACCTTACCATATCTTCCACCAACACGTTGTGCCTCAATGGGAACAATTCGGTAGGTAAGACCCTCGAGTTGAAAGTATTTATCCAGATTTTGGTAGGTATCGGAACTAACAGTAATGGCAAAGTAAATGGGTCGTTCCCAATTGTTGTGAGCCATAAGGTCTTTAAGGAATAAACCATCCTTTAGAAGGTAGTTGGTTGGTATTCTCCATCGCATGGTATCAACCACTTCGCGTAATCTTTCCTGCCTTACTACCCCTTTTTCAGCAATTACTTCCCGGTCAATCGGGAGAAAGAGATTTCTTGATGGAAAGAAATCGACCCGTTGGTTCCTCTCAAAAGGGGAGTTTACCTTAGTGTTAAGGTCATCGCTAAGAACAAAGTCGATGGCTTGTTTAACGTGCACTGCCTGTGATATACGATCGGTGGCAAGGACTACATCGCGAGTACCGGTAACATACTGGTCGGGGCTCATGGATACAGGTAAGGGGTCAGATTCGTAGGCCTTTCGCTTCATTTGGTCGATGTACCAATCGGCACGAAGGTAGCTTAGGTTGCTAACCCTTACATCGGTTCGGGTTCCTTCCACCTCCTGAGCGTACCAAAGAGGGAAGGTGTCGTTATCGCCATAGGAGAAGATGATAGCATTTGGGCCACATGTATTTAGGGCATTGAATGCAAAATCAACGGTAAGATAGTTCCCAGATCTATCATGATCGTCCCAGTTCTCGTATGCCATAAGGGAAGGGACAAAAACTAAACATAGAGTTGTTGACAGAATGGCTCCAGGCGCTTTATCGAAAGCCTTTCTAACCAAACTGAAGAGAGCAAAAACACCAAGACCAATCCAAATGCTAAAAGCGTAGAAGCTTCCAGCATAAGCATAATCGCGTTCGCGGGGTTGGAATGGAGTTTGGTTAAGGTAAACAACAATGGCAATTCCTGTTAGGACAAATAGAAGGGTGACAATCCAAAAGTTTTTCTGATCTCGAAAGTACTGAAATAACAAACCAGCAATTCCTAACAGTAGGGGGAGCATGTAATACCTGTTGTGTGCTTTGTTTTTGAAAGATGCTGGTAACTCATTTTGTGGTCCCAAACGAGGCGAATCGATAAATGGGATTCCACTTATCCAATTCCCCTTGACAACCTCGCCGCTTCCTTGGATATCGTTTTGCCGTCCGGCAAAGTTCCACATGAAGTAGCGCCAGTACATGAAACCAAGCTGGTAGGAGAAGAAGAAGCTTAGGTTTTCGGAGAAGGTCGGGATATGCTTAATCTCTGTTTCCCCACTTCGTGAGGGTATTCTCACGGGGCGACCCCTAAAATTGCTCCACTGCTTGTATGCTTCAATATGTCTTTGATCTGAACTATACATTCTTGGAAAAAAGGTTATAAAACGATCATCGTAAACTAGCTCAGCTTTTCGAGTTGCCACAACGTATTTCCCATCTCTTTGTATATACTGCGGACTTCCTTCGTTTCTTTCAACAAGAGGAGCATCGAACGACTGCCCTTTAAACAATGGGCGATCGCCATACTGCTCTCTGTTAAGATAGTAAAGAAGCGAGAACATATTATTTGGGCTGTTCTGATCCATTGGGGGGGTTGCCGACGATCGGATAACTATTATAGCAAACGAACTGTAACCAATCAGAATCATTGCGAAGCTAATAAGTATTGTATTCATAACAGGCTTAACCTGGATGTAGGTGTAACGAATACCTAGAACCAATGCTGTCGCCAATGCAACAATGTAAAAGATAACCCCAGATTTGAAGGGAAGGCCAAAACTATTTACGAAAAGCAGCTCAAATTTTGAGGCTAACACTATTATACCCTGGATAATGCCATACATCATTACCACAAGAAGGATCACTGAGAGTGTTAGTGCCTTTATTGTTCCCCATAAGCTAACTGGATACTTCCTGAAATAGTAAACCATTACAATTGCTGGTATTGCAAGTAGATTCAAAAGGTGTACACCAATTGAAAGCCCCATCAGGTATGCAATTAGGATAAGCCATCTATTGGCATGAGGTTCATCGGCCACGTTCTCCCATTTTAGTATTGCCCAAAAAACCAGAGCTGTAAACAACGAAGAGGTCGCATACACCTCTGCCTCAACGGCCGAAAACCAGAATGTGTCGGAAAATGTGTAAGCCAATGCACCTACAAGACCAGCACCCATAGTAAGAATTACCTGTGTAAGATTGAAGCCTTCTTCAATGTTTCCAGCCAACTTTCGGGCAAGGTGGGTAATGCTCCAAAACAAAAACAGAATTGTAAAAGCGCTTGCTAGTGCCGATAATCCATTGGCAAATATTGGGATTAGCTCCTTTGAGGGGGCAAGCATGGTGAAGAACCTCATCAGCAGCATGAAAAAAGGTGCCCCCGGAGGATGACCAACAAGGAGTTTATATCCACTGGCAATGAATTCGCCACAATCCCAAAAGCTAGCGGTGGGTTCAATGGTTAGGAGATACACTACTGCGGCAATGGCAAAGGTTATCCATCCTGTGATATTGTTGATAAACCTATATTTTTTGGAATCGAATTCTTGCATCGGATTGGTTTTTTATTGGTTCAGGGTGCAAAAGTAGTATTTATACATGTTATTTCATAACCTTTGTGTTTGCTTTAAGTCTCAGCTGACCATTGATTAGTTTAGTACAAAAAGCCAAAAAGCCAAAGAGGGATTTTCTTATCAATGGCAATTTCTAGGTCATCTGAAGCAATGTACGAGTTTGCTATGTTCTCTATATGCCTTGAATTTTTTCCCCTACCCCCAACTTCAAATGTATAATTGTTGTCAACAAAAAAATCTCCTTGAGATGGATAGGAAACTTCATGCAAACTGCCCACCTGATTGAAAAAGAAGGTTTCTCGCAGATTGCCTATATTAACGTTCTGATTTCCAATTGCAAATATTAAATTTGGGTTATTTAGATAAATCTTCTCTGGTTTATTTAGATTACTAATCCCTTTAGTATTGCTGTATAGCAAGCTAACAACATCGGTTTTGTTTAGGTACTGTAAGTATTTTATCATAGACTCTCTCGATAGCCCAATTTGTTGACTTAACTTCGATATGTTTGGCTTGAAAGGAACCATGGGAGCAATTAATCCAATTAGCTTTCGAATCTGAACAATAGCTTCGTAATCCACATGAAAACTTGAAGGTATATCAACCTCAAGAATTAATGATGAAATTTGGGCGATTCTTTTATGATATGTTTCAATATCTTCCTTAAAGAATGGATAGTATCCGAATTTTAAATACTCTTGAAATGCCTTTATTGGCTTAATTTGTTGACTTATCTCCCAGCTTATTTCTCTTGAATCGCTTAGAATAGCACTAAGATTAATAGAGGGTAAATTAATACCGTATTGAAAATGAATGTATTCCCGAAGTGAAAGACCATGTAGATGGTAGAAAATTGCTCTTCGGCTAAAATCAGCTGCCCCTTTTTTTATTTCTAGAGTCGAAGACCCAGAAAGAACCAATTGCAAGTTCTTGTAATTATCGTAAATTGATTTTATTTCGCTACTCCACTTGGGGTATTTGTGTATCTCGTCCACAAAAAGGTATTTGCCTCCTTGCTTAACAAAATCATCGGCTAAATCAATTATTGTGTGATTACTGAAAAAGATATCATCAGCCGATACATACAAAACCTGATCGATTATTGGAATATTCTTTTCAATATGCTGAAGCATAAGGGTTGTTTTTCCAACTCCTCTGGCTCCAGTTATGATGATTAATCGACTATTCCAGTTAATGGTGGCTGCAATCTCACGGTAAAAACCTGTTGGTACCGACTTAATCTGTTGATACGACCACGTTCTTAAACGCTCCATCATAATTTTTTCCACAAAAATAGCAAAAATGTAAATTGCAGTCAACAAAAATACAAAAAAATGTAAACCAGAATTTACAAAACCAGAATGAAGATATTCTAAAAGGCAAAAAAATCTGGCAGAAACAGATCTAACAATCGTGCTACATCATCCTATAAAAGTCATTCCCCTTATCGTCCACAAGGATAAATGCAGGGAAGTTTTCAACCTCAATGCGATAGATGGCCTCCATGCCCAATTCTGGGTACTCGATGAGCTCAACCTTTTTGATATTCTCCTGAGCCAGAATGGCTGCGGGGCCACCGATGCTACCCAGGTAGAACCCACCATGCTTCTTGCAGGCATCTGTTACTGCCTGGCTTCGGTTGCCCTTGGCAATCATAATTAGGCTTCCGCCGTGGCTTTGGAAAAGGTCAACGTACGAGTCCATACGCCCCGCTGTTGTAGGTCCAAAGGAGCCTGAAGGCATTCCTGGAGGGGTTTTTGCCGGACCAGCATAGTAAATTGGGTGGTCTTTTATGTACTGGGGTAGCCCCTCGCCCTTGTCGAGTTTCTCCTTAAGCTTAGCGTGGGCAATATCGCGTCCAACGACAATTGTTCCATTGAGCGAAAGACGTGTGCCAACAGGATGTTTCGACATATCAGCGAGTATCTCCTTCATGGGTTTGTTCAGATTGATTTTCACGGCACCATCAACCTCAGCTTTTCGGTACTCCTCGGGGATATATTTTCCTGGGTTATCCTCTAGTTTCTCAATCCAAATCCCATCCTTGTTAATCTTTGCCTTAATATTTCTGTCGGCAGCGCATGAAACGCCCATTCCCACTGGGCAAGATGCACCATGTCGGGGAAGGCGAATAATTCTGATATCCAGAGCGAAATATTTACCGCCAAATTGAGCACCAATCCCGAGCTTGAAGGCAGCATCAAGAATCCTTTTTTCCAGTGCAACATCGCGGAAAGCCTGACCGCCATCATTGCCCTCATTGGGCAAATTGTCGAGGTATTTAGTTGATGCAAGCTTCACCGTTTTAAGGCACGATTCTGCCGATGTACCCCCAATCACAAAAGCAATGTGATATGGCGGGCAGGCAGCAGTACCCAATGACCTCATCTTTTCGATGATATAAGCCTCAAGTTTTTCGGGGGTGAGTAATGCCTTGGTCTCCTGGAATAGCATGCTTTTATTAGCAGATCCACCACCCTTTGCCACGAAAAGGAATTTGTACTCGTCTCCTTCGGTAGCGTGGATGTCGATTTGTGCTGGTAGATTTGTACCAGAGTTTTTCTCACGATACATGTCAAGGGGGATGGTCTGTGAGTAGCGAAGATTCTCCTCGGTATATGTCTTGTAAATTCCTAGCGAGAGGGCTTCCTCGTCGTTTCCTCCTGTCCATACCTGTTGCCCCTTCTTGGCGAAGATGGTGGCTGTTCCAGTGTCCTGGCAGTAAGGCAACATCCCATTTACCGATACTTCTGCATTCTGAAGCATGGTCAGCGCAACATACTTGTCATTGTCGCTGGCCTCGGGGTCTTTCAAAATTACCGACATCTGCTCCAGATGCTCTGCCCGAAGCATAAAAGAAACATCGCGCATAGCATGGCGCGTCAACATGGTCAATCCTTCTGGGTTAACCTTAAGAACCTCCTTGCCGTCAAATTTATCGACCTTAACGTATTCCTTTGTCAGGAGATAGTATTCAGTTTTGTCTTCTCCTAAAGGATAGGGTTCGTAGTACTTGAATTCTGGTGTTGGCATTTTTTTGTTTTTTTAAGTTTATTGGGTTATTTAGCTTTTTAGGTCAGTCAGTTTGAGAAGTGTAACTAGTTATTAAGCTGGTTTTAAGTTATTATGCTTGGTTAAATTATTAAAGTTTGCCAAATTTCAAAAAAGTTTATCAATCATTTCTGGTGGATTTCCTATCACTGCTTTAAGTTTTCCTACTACAATCGGCCGTTTAATCAGCTTTGGATTTTCTTCAAGTATAATTATCCATTCATCCTCGGTGAAGTTTTTGCCCTGTAACGATTTTCTGAAGTATTCATCGTGTGTTCTTGCAAGAAAACTAGCCTTTTCATTGGTTTTTAGGAGTATTTCCTTAATTTCATCCCTTGTGATTGATTCTTTCAGGTAATCTCTTACAACAAAATTATCAGTTTTTAGTTTAAGGTAATTGAGCCCAGCCCTGCTATGCTTACATCTGGGGTTGTGAAATATTTTTATCATTGTATTGTTGAAATATTGAGCCATACAATTTATGTAAAAATATGTTATGTGTCAACATGATTTAGAGCATACTTTTTTTATTTTTGCGTTCTATTAAATTCAAACGAAAAGCAGTATATGTTTTCATACGATGGAATTGTGGAGAGAATAAATATTCTTAAGTCTATTTCAATTTTTCAGGATCTTGATCAGGAGATGTTACTTGATATTGCATCAACCCTTGTTCCAAAAAACATTGACATGGATGAATTGCTTTTCGAGAAGGGTGATTTGGATTATGCCCTCTACCTTGTTGTTGATGGAAAGGTTAAGGTACATATAGGCGACCATGTTTTTGCTTTCTTTGGAAAAAACAACTACTTTGGAGAATACTCTCTGCTTGATTCAACACCGAGAAGCGCTTCGGTTACAGCGGTTGAACCAACAGAACTTCTACGCTTCGACCAGCACTCCTTCTTTAGTTTAATCGACAAACGGCCTGAGATTACAAGAGCAATGCTCAAAGGGTTGATACTTAGATTAAGAGACTACAACAAATTGGAAGCAGAACTTACTGAGAAGAATATTGAAATTGAGAAGCAAAAGGCTGAACTTGAGAAGCAAAGGATGGAATTGGAAGCTTTGAATGCAACAAAAGATAAGTTTTTTGCAATTATTGCACATGACCTTAAGAACCCCTTCAGCACTGTTTTGGGCATTAGTGAGCTCTTGGCAAGAGAGTTTGAAAATTTTGAACCAGATAGTTTAAAAAATTTCATTTCACAAATTTACAAGTATTCCAACAACACCTACAACCTTCTTGAAAACCTTTTGCAATGGTCTATGGTTCAAACAGGTAGAATGCCTTTAAACCCCAGAATAGTAAACCTTGGTAGTATAGTTAACGAAAACATTGATCTTCTTGCGGGCAATGCAACACAAAAGGATATAAAACTACACATGAACTTATGTACAGAGTGTTTTGCCTATGTCGATGAGAACCAGATTACAACAGTAGTTCGAAATTTGCTTTCCAATGCAATTAAATTTACACCAACCCAAGGTAGTATTGAAATTGGAATTTCATCATACGGTTCATTCTGGACGATTTCAGTTAAGGATAATGGAATAGGAATTGCAAAAAACGATATTGACAGGCTTTTTAAACTCGATTCAAACCCAACAACAATAGGAACATCAAAGGAAAAAGGAACAGGTTTAGGCCTAATTCTTTGCAAAGAGTTTGTGGAAAGGAATGGTGGTAGAATATGGGTTGAAAGCATCGAGGGTAAAGGAACATCATTTTCCTTTACTGTGCCCAAAAGCGATGTGGATAGAACTGAACACCCTTCTGATATTGCTTAGGTTAGCTTTTGTAACTGTTTTTTCAACCTTTTTGCTGATTTCAGCAAAGGCTCAGGATTTTGGAATTCTTCGGACAAGAATTGTTGCGCTTTCAACCGACACCATAAGGCTCGATACTCTAAGTATTATTCCTGAAAGCTTTACTATTAAAACCCTGTCAGGAGGAAATCTGGACGCATCCTTATATCGAGTAAACTTCGGACGGGCAGAACTTTTTATACACCCTGATGCAAAAGGGAGGTATAATCAGCTAATCGCTGAGTATCGGGTTTTCCCTGTGCTTTTTGAGAGGGAGTACTATAAGCGTGATTATCAGCAATCGCTTTCGCCCGATAGCCTTATGGGGAGGGAGAGAACTTTTTACCCATCTGGGTACGAGCAAGATCCTTTGTTTGGAGAACAGATTCAGACCAATGGCTCAATAATGCGAGGGATTAGGTTTGGGAATAATCAGGATGTTTCGGTGAACTCAAGCATGAACCTACGGTTTTCGGGCGAGTTGAGTAATGATTTGATGATTGAAGGTGCAATATCAGATCAGTCAGTCCCCCTCCAACCCGATGGCACAACCCGCCGATTGGATGAGTTCGACAGGGTTTACCTGCATGTGTATCGCAAGGACTTTTCTGTTCAGGCTGGTGATATCGTTATGAGAAGCGGAGGAGAAGGGCAACTCCTCACATTTCAGAGAAATGTTCAGGGTCTTGCCTATAAGGGAATATCTGAAAAAGAGAAAGATACACTTATCGTTAACGCTGCCCTTGCCGTACCAAAAGGTAAATTCTCACGAAATCAGATTCAAGGTGTTGAGGGGAATCAAGGTCCTTACCGTTTATTTGGGACTGATGGAGAGGTGTTTATCATTATCATATCAGGTTCCGAGCGGGTTTATGTTGATGGTGTTCTGCTAACCCGAGGTGAGGATGAGCACTATACCATCGACTACAATGCTGCTACAGTATCGTTTACCCATCGTATGCCCGTCAATCGAAGCAGTAGGATTATCGTTGAGTTTGAGTACTCAGAAAGGAGCTACGCCCGATTCAACACCGTTGCAAGTGTCGAACAAAAAGGGGGCAAATGGCAGTGGTTCATTTCCGCTTTCTCCGAGCAGGATAGCCGCAACCAGCCCTTTGATCAGGAACTAACCGATGAGCAGAAACGGCATCTCTCCCAAATAGGTGACAACCTGGATCTGGCGTTCTATCCGCAGGAGGATAGGGTTGAGTTTGACCCCGAAAAGATTCTCTACCAAAAAAAGGATACGCTTGTAAATAGTGTTGTCTATTCAATTTTTGTTCATTCAACAAACCCTACCCATGAGCTCTATCGGGTTTATTTTAGCTATGTGGGTCAAGGCAAGGGTAACTACCAGCCCGATTTTGGTACAGCCAATGGCAGGGTTTTTAGGTGGGTTGCTCCAATTAATGGAATCCATCAGGGTAGCTACGAGCCAGTTAAGCGTTTGGTTGCTCCGCAAAAGAGGCAGATGATACATACTGGCCTATCACGTGGATGGGGGAAAGGCTCTTCAATTTCAGCAAGTTACGCCCTGAGCAATACCGACCTCAACACATTCTCGGATTTGGACAGCGATGACGATATTGGGCACGGCTTGCAGCTTGCCGTTGAGCAGCGTTTTGCTTTAGATACAGTATCTTCGGTTGGTGTAGGAGCAAATCTTCTCAAAACATCGCATGGCTTTAGAGCCATTGACAGGTTTCGTCCATCGGAATTTGAACGCGATTGGGGAATTGGTGTCCCTTTGTTTGGTGGTAACGAGCAGATGCTTGGCCTTTGGACAGAATTGAAAAAACCCCAAAAGATTATCACAAGAATAGCAGCAGAAAACCTTCAAGTAGCTGATTGGTACAATGGTACAAGAGGTAGGATAGGGGGATGGAATAAGAATTCAATATTAAATACATCATGGGATGGTTCATGGGTAAGCGCATCCGATACATCCGTGAACATTGATTTCTACAAGGCAAGGATTGGCTTAAACAGGCAGCAAGGGTTCTTGAACTATAATCTTGTAATGGATTATGAGAATAGCATAGTTCAATCAATCGAAACCGACAGCTTACTGACTCAGGGGTTTAGCTGGTACCAAACGAAAGCATCGGTTGCAACACCCGATACACTGAAACTCAAATCAAAATTATCCTACTTATACAGAGATGATTACAAACCACAGAATGGAGCAAGCACTTTGGTTGGAACATCCCAGGAGGTAGTGCTTGCAAGCAAACTGGAGGACGAGAAGGTCGGGATTATTGTCTCAAGTTTTGGGTATAGAATATTCCATCCCAACAAGCAATTCTTCCTTTCGGAAGATGAACAGGTTAGAACTATCCTGTCGAGAATTGAGTACTCAAATCGATTTTTCAAGAACTTCCTGACGCTCTCAGGTGGCTACGAGCTGGGCTCAGGGCTTGAACCCGACATGGAATTTTACTTCGTGGAAGTGCCAGCGGGTCAAGGAGTTTACACCTGGGTCGATTACAATGGGAATGGTATCATGGAACTCAATGAGTTCGAGATTGCTAACTTTCCCGATGAGGCACGCTTCATCCGAATCAACATCCCCGGTGCAAGGATGATTACCGTTCGTAACAACGCCTTCAGCGTTAGGGGGAACATCAATGCTGGGAATCTGATTAAAGGGAAGGAGGGTTTTGCCATGCATTTGGGACGGCTAAGCAACCAATCGGCTTACAGGATTCAGCAAAAGAATCAGCATGGAGACTTTTTTGCTTATGCAAATCCCTTTGTGCATAATGCCATCGATACGTTGCTGGTTAGCATGTCGGCAAATTTCCGTAACTCAATCGCTTACAACCGGACAAGCCGATTGTTTGGTATTGAGTATGAGCATATCAGCGGTACGAGCAAATCGGTTCTGGCAAATGGCTACGAGATGCGCGAAAACCTCTCCAATAGGCTGATTATCTGGTTCGGTTTCTTGGAGAACTTCTCAGCAAGAACTCAGGGAGAGAAAACCTCAAAGACCTCAAAATCACAATATTTTACCATGCGTAACTTTGCCATTGAGGGCTATAATGCCCAGCAATCCGTGAAGTATCTAACTGAAATGCAGCACTCCTTTGAGGTTGGCTATAAATGGGAGGAGTCGGCAAACGACCTTGGCGAAGGGCAGCTTACAGCACATACCATTTTTTCTCAGGTTGATTTATCGTTTTTGAGCAAGGGTGCTATCATGGCAAAGGCAACTTATATTACAAATAACTTTTTGGGCAATGCCCAATCGGCGGTTGGGTACGAGATGCTAAAGGGCCTACAACCTGGGAAAAACCTTACCTGGGAAGTTGCAGTAAAGCGTAGGCTTACTCGTTTGCTTGAGCTTGAACTAGGCTATAATGGTCGCTACCTCAACGATGGAAAAACCATCCATAGCGGCTATATGCAGGCGAGAGCGATCTTTTGAAAATGTAAAACGCCCAATGTAAAATGCGATGCCCTGAGTGTTACACTGAGCTTGCCGAAGGGTAAAAGTAGTGAAGGGCGATTTTTATTACCATATCGGGAAATATAACCCTAACATCACTTTTACCAGCCTGCGGCAGGCAGGCATTTTACATTGGTTTTCACTAGTGTCCATATAAATTTCTAAAACAAACAAAAGAAAGATTCTTCGTTCCACTTCGTTTCTCTCAGAATGACAGTTAGTTATATTTTTTGATGTTGAGAAGAGGAGGGGTTGGTGGCGGCGAAGCCGCCACCAACCCCTCCTCTTCTCCTAAAAAGCCATAAATGTTTGTCATTCTGAGCTTGCCTGCGGCAAGCAGGCGAAGTGAAGAACCGAGCTTGCGAGCTCAACGAAGGTAATCTTTTAATATTTAGTCGGTCACTAGTGA
Source organism: uncultured Rikenellaceae bacterium (assembly GCA_964481075.1). Lineage (GTDB taxonomy): Bacteria > Bacteroidota > Bacteroidia > Bacteroidales > Tenuifilaceae > MWFE01. Next base: position 24,390 of record CAYZSD010000036.1, read on the forward strand.
TTGTTTTTAATGATTGTTTAAGCTCCAGAGAAGCGATAATATTGGAAAAAAAAGTAAAAGAGCAAGATGCGATGCACGTGGTTGGGATTGATTGAAACAAGCATCATGCTGTATCGCAATTAAGGCAGAAACAGCTTAGAGACTGTTTAATTTTTTGAATTTTCAGATTTCTCACTTCGTTACCAATGACAGATTTACGCAACCTCCACATTTTCTGAT
>CAYZSD010000037.1:0-24504 GCA_964481075.1 uncultured Rikenellaceae bacterium
AACCCACTGCTAGTCCTTCCAGTTATCTTTGTTGCATTTATCAAGTTGGTTTCCTGCGGATTAACATCAACCACTTCGTTATCTCCAAGATCGTTGTACACGCCAAAATAGCCTTTAGGGCGTGAGCCAATACGGCGGGTATAGAAAATACCTCCCTTTTGGAATAAATCCATGCCCTCGGTAAAGAAAGGGCGTTGCTCGCTATACTGTACCTCATAGGGAGAAATATTTAGGATTTTATCATCGGACTTAACCTGACCAAAATCGGGGATGAGAATCATGTCAAGGGTAAAGCTCTCAGTAATCCCATACTTTACATCCATCCCCCCATTGAACCTGAACTTGGGCGTCTTAGCATCGGGCAGCCAATCGAGATATCCTGAAAGATAAGGACTTAAGGACAAGCGAATAGGAGAATTGATATTCCGTATGCCTGCCAGTTCTCCCGATTGGTTCACAATTCCAGAAATAGAGTTGTCAATCGGATTCCACGAGCTCCATTCGTTGTAGCGCTTTATCAATCGTCGGAAGTTTAGCCCCCAATTCCCTTCTATTCTACTTGAAAATCTGAGCGCCGAGTAAGGAATTTTAATCTCAACAATCCAACCATTTTCGTTTATCGAAACTTTACTATCCCAAACGGCATCCCAACTTCGATCGGTTCTTGTCCCGGTATGTCTGATATCGGTTTGCACACCTGATGCTGAAACAATAAACTCTACGTAGTTTATTCCATCGTTATATGGGCTTACTAAAACGGTGAAAACATCTGCCTTCAGCCTATCGGAATTATCACGTTGCCCAAGTTCCTTGAAAATTTCTCGATGATTAGAGTCAAAAAGAGTTGCCCCAATGTAAATGGCATTATCGTCGTAAAGTACTCTTACCTCTGTCCTTTCCGAAGGGGACGAACCATTGAACGGTTCATATTGCACGAAGTCGTTTGCAACCTTTGCTTCATTCCAAACTGACTCATTCAGGAAACCATCAATTTTAATATGATCAGTTACCCTAACAGCTTCAATAACCCTTTTCTCAGTTCGGGCTGGTCGAGCAACACCATCAAATTCAATAGCTAACAATATCAAGAGGAGAAGCAACAACCAACCAACCTTTGTGGACATGCAAATTGCGTTTCGTTTTATAGTTTGAAAAACAAAGTTAGCAAAGGTTTAAATGAAACCTTTATGGTTATGAATGATTTTAGTCAACATATTTTTTTACCAAGAAGGCTAAAAACTTCCTATCTTAATGCTTAGGAAAAGTGTTCTAGGGCTTGATGGGCCATAAACATAGCTTGCATCCCTATACACTCCTGCATCCAGGTCGCTTTGAAAACTATTCAGAATATTCCTGACACCTCCACTGAACTGCAAGCTTACCTCTCGAGTTAGCTTTAGCTTGTATGATGCTTTTATGGCAATATCAAAAAAAGTAGATGTAGTTTTGAGAACTGTGTAAGTTGAAACTGGATCAACCATGTGAGGTGCAATCATTGACCCAGTATATGTTCCTGACAGAGAGATATCAAAGGGCTTTGTTGGGCTGATGGTTGCTACAAAGTAACCATAAAGGTTGGGTGATCGAAGGAATCCACGGGTTGTTACCAATGAATCGTTGTTTTCGCTTGTAGGAGACCAAACCACTTCATCTTCAACATATTTACCACGTTGGTAGGTAAGGCCAAGTTGGAGTAGCATTTTTCTGGAAGGAGCAACCTGAAACTCGGTGTTTCCTCCATAAACCACTGCACCCGAACCATTTGTTTTAAGGATAAAAGCATTTCCCCCTTGATCAACATCAAGGTTGGAAACAAAGGGATTTGTGAGCAATGTGTAAAACCCCTCGAATAGGATGTAGCTTTCGGCTCCAAGAATTGAACCATTATAGTCGATTGAAGAGCTGAAACTATTAGAAACTTCTTCTCGGAGGGTTGATGAATTCTCACGGCGAAGGGCTTTTGCGCCCGCAAGCTCAATATGTAAATCCTCATCAAATATCTGAGGGGCACGAAATCCTCTGGCGTAACTAAGTCGCAGCTGGGATTTCGGGGATACATCGAATAGCAGGTTTGTTCGAGGGTTAATAACAATATTGTTTAGCATGCTATGCTTATCGGCTCGTGCCCCAAGAAGCAGCCTTGATCGCCCAAACTTCCACTGACTTTGAAGGTAAATGCCGAAATTCAGAACATTCTGATCAGAGATCAGAAGCCTATCGCTCGCTTCAGCCGAAAGCTTCTCATCAATCATCTCATCTGCCATTACCTCAAAACCTGTTGTAAGTGTTGACTCGGAAAAGATTAGCTTGTCAATATCGCTAGCAAATTGAAAGCCACCCACCACAGTTGTTTGCTTCGTTTGCCCATAGGCATTGGGGTCTTGTTCTGCTCCGTAGTAGCTATCACGCACAATATTCTGTGCTGAAGTGTAAACCGACATTTTCTGTTTATAATCATTAAAATATGATTCATAGGACAACCCACCGGTTAAAATCGAGTGATCAAGCTGCTCAGTCAAATCCGATTGATGAGGAAGTAGTTCAAAACCATTCCCGCCACGGCGAAATTCGCCAATGCTATTAAAATCGAATGTGATTCGAGTGAAGTAGGTTGGCCTATGAAAAGCTTTGAATCCCAATGTATTTCCTTTCAACCGGGTGATTTCAGAGAATCCATCGTTGTTAGCATCCCACTGATTCCTATTACGGTTAACCCCAAAAATGAACACTCCGCTCTTCCTATCATCAGTTATCATAGAAGTGTTAAAGTTGATGCTCGCATCGGGGGCTTCGCCATTAATCATTGCCAGTGATGAACCAACCTGAAAGGAATTGGCAATTGGATCTTTTGTAATGATATTGACCGTTCCTGCAATGGCACTACCACCAAAAAGAGCCGATCCCCCTCCCCTCACCACTTCAACACGGTCAATCATATCAGTAGGAATCTGTTCTAAGCCATACACTCCAGCTAATGCACCAAAAATTGGACGACTATTAATCAAAATCTGAGAGTAAGCACCTCCAAGACCATTCATTCGGAGCTGTGTGAATCCACAATTCTGACAACTTGTTTCTACCCTTAAGCCAGGCGTGAAGTTTAAGCCTTCGGACAGGCTTACAGCCTGAACCGCTTCGAACAGCTTTGGGCTAACAACATTAATAATTACAGGTGTTTGTGTTCTATCAACATCGAAGCGACTTGCCGATACTACCACCTGTTCGAGCATGAGCACATCCTCATCTAACTCAAAATCAACTTCAAGGGTTTGACCTGAAACTAGTTCAACTTCAACTTCTTTCGCCTTATAGCCAACACCTTGTGCACGAATGACGTGTTTTCCAATAGGAAGGTTAACGAGCATATAGTGCCCAGTTGCATCGGTGGTTGTTCCTAATGTAGTACCCTTTACTAAAATAGTTATGAAGGGTAAGTGTTCGTCCTCGCTCTTAACGTGACCAAATATATTGGCATCGGTGTTCCTTTGTGCCATCAGTGAGATTACTGTAAAGGCTATAAATGCTATTGAAAAAAAATACTTCTTCATGGTTTTACTTGTATTAAATCTTAAATATTTTGTTTCATCCGCAGATAACATATTGAAAAATGCTCAAGAATGAAACAAGTAATAAACTCCTGGTATTTAAATTGCTTATTTCAAAAAATTACACATTGCAAAGTCATTGACTGAGCTACGAGTTAGAAATAAACCTGGGAGATTTAATTGATTGGAGGACCACGAAGAGAATCTGCAAGCCTGTTGGAACTTTTATGAAGACAAAAAGAGTATTGAGTAACAACTTCTTTTACAATAAATTGCCCTGCAAAAGCAAATGGTATTACAAGTACTAGCAATGAAACTGTAGTGTAGAGTATTGCTAAAACAATAAGTTCAAGCTCAGTATGGCTGTGCTTTGGAAAATTGGAATCGGATTTTTGACTTTTTGAGTAGGGATGAGCGTGTTCAACAATGTAACCGCTGGGTAACTTATGGAAATGCCAATTGGCCACTTGATTATAGAAAAGTAGCGCAACAATGGGAATCAACAGAACAGAAGCAATCTTGTTCATAAAATTATAAAAAGCTGAGCAAAAATAGCATCTCCACCAATTAGCTCAATACTCTTAACAAAAATTAAGATGTTTTGTTCTGGAAAGAAGACCTAATCCTCCTCAATCAGTCTAATCCCTTTATCTTCAATAATGATAAGGCGTGATTTGTAAAGCGAACCTACTGCCTGCTTAAAAACCTTCTTACTTATACCAAAGAAGCTGTAGATTTCGTGTGGTTCACTTTTATCGGTGAGTTTAATGAATCCGTTGTTCTTTTCAAGCTTATCAAGAATTGCCTTGGAAATATCATCAATTTTTTCGTATCCAGGTTTTTGCAGTACAACATCTATCTTCTCATCCTCTCTAACCTTCTTGATATATCCTTTTATCCTTTTCCCTTCGCTCAAATGTCGGAAGACTTCATTCTTGTAAAGCACACCCCAATGCAAATTATTAATTATAGCATTATACCCAAGCTCGCTTTGATTGTAAATCAGTAGATCAACCTCTTCCCCCTCTGAATAATTTGGTGGGATGTTATCAACAAACTTATCGATTTTTGAGGAAGCTGCCAATCGGTTTGTCTCATGGTCAAAGTAAACTGCTACAATGTACCATTTGCCAACTTCCATCCTTTGCCTCTGTTCCCGAAAGGGGACAAATAGGTCTTTCGTTAAACCCCAATGAAGGAATGCACCGGAGTTGGTAACCGAAACTACCTGTAAGCGACCAATCTCACCAACCATTAGAAGAGGTTTTTCGGTTGTGGCAATTATCCTGTCCTCAGAATCAAGGTATATGAACACCTCAACGGTATCGTCAACTTGTGTGTTTAAGGGTACGTATCGGCGTGGAAGCAGTATCTCGCCAAGCTCTTCCCCATCGAGATAGCAACCAATGCTAACTATCTTCGCAACCCTAAGGGAATTCATTCCACCAATCTGAGCCATAATGATGTTTTTATTAATCTTCGTACTGTAAATAAAGTTAGCTTCCTGAAAGCTTACTTTGGTGCTAACCGGTATAGAATCAATGCAATGATTGCATAAAGAATGTTAGGAATCCAAACCGAAACCAGTGGGGTTAGGCTTCCTCCAACGGCAAACATGGTTGTAAAACGAATAAAAAGGATGAAGCTAAAGCTCAATGCTAAACCTAAACCAATATGAAGGCCTATTCCTCCTCGTACCTTCCTCGATGATAGCGACACCCCAATAAGGGTAAGAATGAAGGCCGCAAAAGGGTAGGCAAACCTACTGTACTTTTCAATTAAATAGAAATCAATTATATCCGAGCCCTGGAGTCGTTGCTCCTCGATGAACTCATCGAGTTCAAACATATTCATGGTTTCAACAATATTGAGTCTTCTTGAAAAATCGGACGGTTCCAGAAAAATTACTGTGTCAATTTTATCCCCCCATACAATCTCCTCCCTATCCTCATAGTAATCCCTGATATGATAGTTATGAGCTGTCCACTTTTGTGTGGTGCTATCCCACTTGATGTGCTCGCTAAGCATCTTGGACTTAAGCTCACCATTTTCAAACCGTTCCATTGCAAACTTGTAGCCCACATCGGTAAGGGAATTGTACGATTGCATGTAAACAAAAATTCCCGGTCGAACCTGCCTGTGGATATCCCTGTCGGAATTGCGAACTGGCTTTCGGATATAGGTGTCTTCGAAGTTAATCCTAACTCGGTTTGCTGGTGGAATAACGAAGCTGGTTAGTACAAACGAGAAAATGGCAATAATTGATGCCGAAACGAAGTAAGGAAACATCATCCTTCGGAAGCTCACACCACTACTTAGAATGGCAATGATTTCGGTATTGTACGCCATTTTCGAGGTGATAAAAATTACAGCAATGAAGGTGAAAAGGGAACTGAATAGGTTGGCAAAATAGGGAACAAAGTTCATGTAGTACTCAAAAATAATTGCTTTAAGCGGAACGCCCTTCCCCACAAAATCGTCCATCTTCTCAGCGATATCGAACACAACAGCTATACCTACAATTAGAATAATGGCATAGAAGTAAGTTCCGATGAACTTTCGGATAATATAAATATCGATTAGCTTAAAACCCAACCTTCTCATAGTCGAACAGTTACTTTTTTTACTAGTTGATCTTTCCATGCTCTGAATGAACCCTGATCAATCTGTCGTCTTGCTTCGGCAACCAACCAAAGGTAGAATCCCAAATTATGGATACTGGCTAGCTGAGGACCAAGCATTTCGCCCGCTACGAACAGATGCCTCAGGTAAGCTCTGCTGAAACGACCATCAACAAAAGTTGTGCCCATTGGGTCGATTGGGCTAAAGTCGTTTGCCCATCTTTTGTTTCGAATGTTGATTATTCCCTCGCTGGTGAAAAGCATTCCGTTACGACCGTTACGGGTTGGCATAACACAGTCGAACATATCGACACCCATAGCAATTGCCTCAAGGATATTCTCAGGTGTTCCTACTCCCATTAAGTAACGCGGTTTGGACAAAGGGAGTATTCTGTTCACCACATCTACCATTTCATACATAACCTCTGAGGGTTCACCTACCGAAAGGCCACCAATTGCACATCCTTCGGTTGGAAGGTTTGCTATATGTTCTGCCGCCCTTTGACGCAAATCGGGGTAAACGCACCCCTGCACTATGGGAAAGAGGAATTGATTGTAGCCATAAAGAGGTTCAGTGTCATTAAAACGAGAAATACACCTATCCAGCCAGTTCTCTGTAAGATCCAACGACTTCTTTGCATAATCGTGTGTGGCTGTTCCTGGAGGACATTCATCGAAAGCCATAATAATATCGGCACCAATAGCCCTCTGAATATCAACAACATTCTCGGGACTAAAGAAATGCTTCGACCCATCGATGTGAGAACGAAAGTAGGCCCCTTCGGGCTTTAGCTTTCGATTCTCGGCGAGTGAAAAAACCTGATACCCTCCGCTATCGGTTAGTATTGGCCTTTGCCACGACATGAATTGATGCAACCCTCCAGACTCGTTAAGAATCTGAATTCCAGGTCGAAGGTATAGATGATAGGTATTTCCAAGGATTATCTTGGCATCAATCTCGTCCTCTAATTCCCTATGATGAACCCCCTTAACCGTGCCAACCGTTCCTACTGGCATGAATATGGGAGTTGGGATTACCCCGTGATCCGTTTTTATTTCACCGCTGCGAGCAGCGCTGTTGGGGTCGATACTTTTTATTCTGAAAAACATTCGCTCTGATTTCGACACAAAGATAGCAGAAAAGATTTTTTCATTGTTATTTGAACTTACCTTGCTAAACACGAAAATGTTTAATAAAATTGCCTTGTTAAAAAATATCTTTCAAAGTGGATTTTTCTCTCTCTGAATCAACCAAGTACGAAATTGTACTGTTGGCTATTTTTTCTGTTGCTTTCATCACACAGCTCTTTTACTACATTGTTATCTACTCTAGGTTAATTCTTTTTCGACCAAAACCGGTTAAAAGTGAAGCTGAATTCCCTCCGGTATCGGTAGTAATCTGTGCTAGAAATGAGGAAGACAATCTGAGGCAGCATTTACCAATTATCCTTGAACAGGATTACCCAAACTTTGAAGTAATAGTCGTTGACGACTGCTCCATTGACGAAACAGACATGCTGCTGATGCAGATGAAAGCTCGTTATTCAAACCTTCGAAGCACCACCATCAAGCCCGATCTGAAATTTTCGCACGGAAAGCGTTTGGCCCTTACGGTTGGCATAAAGGCTGCTAATCATGAATGGCTGCTCCTCACCGATGCCGATTGTGTACCCCAGTCGAAAAATTGGATTGCCACCATGTCCAAAAATTTCGATGACGACACAGAAGTTGTTCTCGGTTATGGGGGATACCTTTCAAATCGAGGTTTACTCACGATGTTTACCCGCTTCGATGCTTTCTTCATCGCATTGCAATACCTATCCTTCTCCTTGTTTGGCAAACCTTACATGGGCGTTGGTAGAAACCTTGCTTACCGCAAGAGCCTTTTCTTCAAGAACAAAGGCTTTCCCTCTCATAATCACCTAAAATCGGGCGACGATGACCTGTTTATTCACCAAGTTGCAACTAGAAGTAACACCAAAGTTGAGTACCGCCCCGAAGCCCACACACGCTCTACTCCGTGTAGCTCACTAGCTGACTGCCTTCGACAAAAACGTCGTCATCTCACAACCGGTCCCTTTTATCGCTTTAGCACAAAACTCTGGCTGGTAGTTGAGCCCCTGTCTCGACTAACATTCTGGATAACTTCAATAACCCTTCTTCTTCTCGGATTTAAACCTTTAATCATTTTATATGTTATTATTTTCCGATTGATCCTTACCAACACCCTTTTTCTTCTAGCAATGAAAAGGTTATCGGAAAATAAAATAATTATAATTTCACTTTTTTACGACCTTTTATCACCCATATACTATTTTTTACTAATTTTAGTGAATAGTTTTGCCCCAAAAAGAAGCAGATGGATATAAACCAAAATCTTTCGGAAAAGGCTAAAAACGACCTAGTTCTAGTGGAACTCGCAGTTAGTGGCGACCAAAGAGCATACGCTGAGCTCCTTGAACGCTACCGGGATGCCATTTACTTCATGCTTCTTAAGATGGTGAACAACAAGAGCGATGCCGAAGATCTTACCATTGAGGCTTTTGGAAAAGCTTTCAAAAACATTCACCAGTACACACCAAACTTTGCATTTAGCACTTGGTTGTTCAAGATAGCCACAAACAACTGCATCGATTTTATTCGCAAGCGTAAGTCGAACATCATCTCCATCGACCAACCCTCTGAGGATGTCGAAGGAGTTTCTACATCACCTGCAACGAACCTACAATCGGGAACACTCGACCCCGAGGAACACCTCATCAAGGAACAGAACATCAAGCTCATACAAACCCTCGTCTCTAAGCTAAAACCACGATATAGGAAACTCATTGAGCTTCGCTACTTTAACGAGTATTCCTACGAAGAGATAGCCGAAGAACTCGCTTTACCCTTAGGAACCGTTAAGGCACAACTTTTCAGGGCAAGGGAACTGCTTTTTAACATCCTGCAAAACAGCACCCATAAGCCCTAGCATCACAATGGAGAATGTCGTTAAGTACTTCCCTGAGCTTACACAGACCCAACGAGAGCAGCTTGTCAACCTGCAAGCACTCTACAACGATTGGAATTCTAAGATAAACGTTATCTCCCGGAAAGACATTGGGATGCTTTATCTTCATCACGTGCTTCACTCATTGGCTATTGCCAAGATTTCTTCGTTTGCAAAGGGCACCAAGATCATCGATGTTGGAACAGGCGGTGGTTTCCCCGGAATACCCCTGGCAATCCTCTTCCCTTCGTCACATTTTACCCTAATCGACTCCGTTGGAAAAAAAATCCTTGTGGCACAATCGGTTGCTCAAGAACTTGGGCTCACGAATGTTATTACCATGAAAACTCGCGCTGAGGACATTACCGACCGCTTCGATTTTGCAGTTACAAGAGCCGTAGCACCCATCCCTACCCTAATGAACTGGGTTAAGAAGTTAGTAAAACCTGGAGGAATGAACCATTTACCAAATGGCTTAATCGCTTTGAAAGGTGGCGATATCAAGGAAGAACTTGCTCCTTTCAGAAAGATTTCAAAAAAATGGGATATATCGAACTTCTTTGAGGAGGAGTACTTTCACGAGAAGTATATCATTTATGTTTCTTGCTACTAAGTTTTTATTAAGCCATACTGCTGATTGAACAAAAAACATCTGATTTCTTATAAACATTTTCTGAAAATCTTTTTATTTTCAAAAAAATGGACTATTTTTGCCGTCCTAAAAGCGGGGTGAAAACCCATAGTTGATACTGATAATCAGCAAAGAATAAATAATTAAAGACTTTAAACGATGAAAAGGACGTTTCAACCATCGAATAGGAAGAGAAAAAATAAGCATGGGTTTCGTGAGCGCATGTCAACAGCCAACGGACGCAGGGTACTGGCATCCCGCAGAGCCAAAGGAAGAAAAAAGCTCACTGTATCCGATGAGCCAAGGCATAAGGTGTAAATCCATTCTCCTACCGAAATTATAAAGCTGACCTAACCGTCAGCTTTTCTGTTTTACCCAAAATAGTGTTTATACTACTTTAAAACAACACTCCCTGTTATCCACTGAATAACCTCGTCTGAATCTGGCTTCTGCCTTGGAGAAATCGACTTTACCATTCTACCTTCCTCATCGATTAAGAACTTCTGAAAGTTCCAGCTAACCTCTGAGTCTAGCACACCATTCTCTTTCTTCGACGTGAGCCACTTATACACTGGATGGATATCGCTACCCTTCACCGAGACCTTCTCCATTATAGGGAAGGTTACCCCAAAGTTTTGGGTACAAAACTCGCGAATCTGTTCGCTTGTTCCTGGCTCCTGATTCAAGAAGTTGTTGGCAGGAAACCCAATTACTACAAAATTCTCTCCTCCATATCTTCGGTAAAGCTTCTCAAGATTTTCGTACTGGGGGGTTAAACCACACTTCGATGCAGTGTTCACCACCATTACCTTTTTCCCTTTAAGCTGCGATAACGGGAATGGCTCTCCTTCAAGGGTTTTAACTGTAAAATCATGCAAACTCTTACCCTGTCCAAAAACACTAGAAATAGCAAAAAACAGAACTCCTGCAAAAATTATTGATTGTCTCATTACTTGAAATATTTTATGTTCAACATTTTTCATATAGAAACAAACATACTCAAATTTGGTTCAATACTCCCTGTACGATTGGAAAACCGTTATTTGGCCAGTGTCAAAAGTTAATTCAAACCAATCGCCCAAGCTCAAATTTAATGTACCCATCCATGGCTCATTAAGTGTACCTTTTGTAATTGGGTATCTTAAGTTTCTTGTAGTTACCATTGTGTTGCAATTGTAGCAGAAAATTGATACCTGTTGTCCTTCAAAACTTTCAACCTTTGATGACTTCTCAAATGGGGTGAAATAGCCATAATCGGTTAACATCCTTACCTTTAATCCTAAACGCTGGTAGTACTGAAGCAATCCGATATTCCCAAGCGTATGATCCTCGCGCAAACCTGTACCAGCTAGGATTGATATTTCATTAATGCCTCTCCTAAGGCACCAATGAACCGCCTTGGTTAAATCGTTAGTGTTCTGGTCGTTATCCTGAAAAAGCAGCTCCTGATATCGGTGTCTGTACTCATCTGGAAGTGAATCCAAATCACCAACAATGGCAGATGGCTTGTATCCTCTCTCAAGGAGCTGAACAACAGCTCCATCGCAACAAACAATTTGCTTTGCACTTTTAAGTTCTGACATGGGTACTGGGTGACTAGGAAAACGTCCATTTGCGAGTATAACTGTTAGCATATTAGCATGCGATTAAGGGGGATTTGTATAAATACAATCATTTAGTCTCAAAATTAGTGTCTCTTTCTCGAACTACCTCACGTTTCCAGTGAATATAACCTAAAATGCTCATTGAAAAGTATAGAAAGAAAAGCACCGAAGTTGGGTATAACTCTTTAAAAATATATAGTCCAAGCGATACGGCATTTACAACCATCCAAACCCACCACATCTCCAGTATTTTTCGTGCCAACATCCAAGTTGCAGTGATGCTTAATGCCGTTGTAAAGGCGTCGCCATACGGAATAGGCGAATCGGTGAAATTTACAAGAACATACGATAAAAGCAAGAAAATAATGAATGTTATTGCTGTAAGAACAAGCGAAAGATTTAATGTGATATGTGAAATTGGAAGAGTTTCCAATTTGCTGGCTTTTGATCCATGCAACCAGTACCACCAACCGTAAAAACTCACCCCAAGGTAATAAAACTGCAACCCCATATCGGCGTAAAACTTTGCTACAAAGAAAATGTAAACATAAAAAGCCGAGGTTAGGATTCCAAATGGCCAAAGCCAGATATTCTGCCTAATCTCCAGGTATAAGAATACTATCCCAGCTATGGCACCAAGTAATTCAACCAAATTATTTTGAATCCATTCCATCATATATTATTCTCCTCTTTGTAAGCTTTATCTTGGTTCAACAGCTGGTTAGCTTAGATACTCGTTAAAACTCTAACACAATGCGACTCATAAAGTTTATCCCTGCCTGTGGAAACAATCGCAAATCCTGATAATCGTTTGCCCCATTGGCGAAAGCGGCTCTATCGTAGATATATCCATTCGACGAGTACTTTTCGTTGAAAATATTATTCACAATTAGCTGAAACCCAATCCCTCTTGTTCCCTGAAGATGTAGCTTATAGTCAATCTTAATGTTGTTTACAAGGTATGCATCGAGCATTCTATCATCACTTCTTGTATTATCAACATATTGGCTTCCAACGTATTTTGTAATAAAAGATACTTCCATATCCTTTAGTGGTTTTACTCTTAACTGGCTTGAGCCAACAATTTCGGGAGAAAATGAAATGCTGGTTTCACCAAGGTTAACAATTCGTTGGGGCTGGCTATCAATAGGAATCCATTCAGTATCATTATTATACAGTAACACATAATCTACATATTCCTTAATCCTATTTCTGCTTAAGGTAAGGTTTGCGTCCCAACGTAGCCAACTGGTTGGTATAATCCCTGTTATCAACTCTATTCCAGCCCTATAACTTTTTGCCACATTCGACATGAGTGGGTAACCTACATCACTTATTTTTCCAGTTAGTACAAGCTGGTCGTGATAGTCCATCCAGTATAGAACTGTTTCAAAGGCAAATGCTTGCGATTTATGTTTTAATCCCAGCTCGTAGTCCACTAGCCGTTCAGCCCTCGGAGTAAAACTCTCGAAACCTTTCATAGCATCTTTTATGTCGGCTCGGGTTGGCTCACGATGAGCCATTCCGACGGAAAAGAAAACACTTTGGCTGGAAGAAATGGTATAGAATGCCCCACCCTTGGGATTGATAAAACTCCATCGATGCTCCTGGTCAAGCAGCATAAGATCATCATCGTTTCCTGAAAGGTTGTAACTTATAATCCTGTACTGAACATCCCCGAAAAGCGAAAGCTTACCCATAACCTGTAAGGTTGATTTTGCAAAAACATTGTAATCCTTCTTACTCCCATTATTCCTATACCACTCGAAATCTTTGGCTAGGTTGTAATTCACCTTTGTCCAAAGAATCTTACCAAAATGGTCGTTATCGAAGCTGTTGACACCTCCCCCAAAAATTGAGGAAAGCTTTCCTTTACTGTAGTTAACTGAGTAGGTTGCACCAAACAAGCTGTTATCAAGCCACTTCTGCCTCACCAGGTCAGAACGATTAAATACCTGATCACCAACTACCAATGGGTCAAGCCCGTATCGACTAAACCTATGGTTTACTTTGTACTGTTCATAGAATCCTTCACCTTTTGTGAAAAAACCTGTTAGGTTCAGCGATAGGCTTTGGTTAAGCTGAAAGCTATAAATTGCCTGGTAGTGTGTTTGGGCGTAGTTATCCGATTCATTTGGGTAATACAACGAATTACCATCTTCATCAACTCCCATGTAACCAGCAGGATTGTATGTACGTATAGAATCGACCATCCAGCTAGGGTTTCCCTCCCATGTTATACCCGTATGTTGCTCACCATGAATAAGATTAAATCTTAGGATACTTCTTTCGGTATGCCATGCACCCGTGAAAAACAGCGAGTTATGGTCGGACCAACCCCTATCGATGTACCCATCGGAAGTTACCCTTGAGTATCGTCCTTCGAAGCTAAACCTTTCGTTCAGGATACCTGTCCCTGCCTTCACCGATGTCCTAAACGTATTGAATGAACCAGCCGTAATCTCACCCCATGCGAATGGCTCTGGATTCAGGGTGGTGGTTTGGAAGTTCACCGTTGCACCAAACGCACCCGCTCCATGAGTTGAAGTACCCACGCCTCTCTGAATCTGAACATTATCCACAGAATTTGAGAAATCGGGCATGTTTACCCACCATACCCCTTGCGATTCGGGGTCATTGATGGGAATTCCATTGACTGTTATGTTTATTCGAGTCATGTCGGAGCCCCGAATTCTGAAAGCAGTATTTCCAATGCCTGTTCCTCCCTCGGAAACAGCAACAACCGAAGGAATGGTTTCGAGTAGGAAGGGTATGTCGAACCCTGTTTTACTCCTCTCTAAATCTTCGGAACTAATCGATGTTTGGGCTATTGGCATTCGGCTACTTGCTCGGGTTGCGCTAACAATTGCTGCTTCTCCCAAAATAGTTTCCTGCGATAGGATAAAATCAATTCTAACCATTCCATCAACGGTAACCTCCTGGCTTTGCTTTCGATAACCAATGAAAGATGCGGAAAGTTTATACTGTCCAATCCTTGAAAAGGTAATGGTGAATGTTCCATCGAGTGCTGTACTAGTACCAAGAAGTGTATTTTCAACTGAAATCACTGCTCCAGCTAGGGCATTCCCTTCAGAATCGGAAACTCTACCAGTAACACCAAGCAACCCTTCTGTCTCGCTGGCCCTTACAACTGCCATTTGAAAGAAAAGAATGAATAAAAATAAACCAATACTTGTTCTCATTACGTTAATCCTTTTAATGGTTAATAATAATTAGCCTTGAAAACTCCAAAAGTCTTTAGAAAACTATTCGGAATTTGCTCAGCAACCAAGAAAAGGGGTTTAAATACGTTAAGGTTAGAAGAAACTTGACTCTTTTTTCCTTCGTCGGAACTACCCGAATCAGGTTCAAAGGGTTTGATCTCAGCCCGTTGTATTAAGGCACCCCCAAAAGTTTTCTGTTACAAATATAGGAAGGAAAAGTAAAAAGGCAAAAAAAACTAATATCTACCTGCATTCAACATCACCAGGGTACAGTCGAATACTACCTCAATCCCATTTTCCTTGGCAGCCTTCAGGAGTTCAGGATTCTCAGTGCCAGGATTGAAGATAATTCGTTTTGGTTTTAACTCAATAATGTAATCAATATACTCCTTCTGCCGGAATGGATTGAGGTATAAAGTTACAGTATGGATATCTGCAGGAAAAATTGGATAATCAAAAATTTGTATCCCATCAACGGTGTCTTGTCTTGCTCCAACTGCCACAACTTCAATGTTGTGTTTTACAAGACTTTTTATTGCTAGGAGCGAAAAACGTCCAGGTTTGTTACTTGCACCAAGCACCAGGGTTTTCTTTTGCATACCTAATCTTTTTTGTAAAGAAGCGCTACTGCGCTAGCTGAAATGCCCTGCTCCGTTCCAACAAATCCAAGCTTTTCAGTGGTAGTTGCTTTCACCGATACTGTCCCTTTTTCCAATCCTAAAACACCCTCAAGAGTTTCTTGCATTTGAGGGATTAAATCTTTAATTTTTGGTCTTTGCAAGCATATTGTTGAGTCGATATTTCCTATCTCATAGCCAACCTTTCGAATCTTTTCTGCTGTCTTCTTCAGAAGAACCTTACTATCAATGCCCTTGTATGCTGGATCGGTATCGGGGTAATGAAACCCTATGTCACGGAGGGCAACCGCGCCTAGCATTGCATCACAAATTGCATGGATTAGGACATCTCCATCGGAGTGACCAACGGAACCCTTCGTGTGCTCAACCCTAATGCCACCCAGCCATAGGGCGTAACCCTCTGCAAGCTGATGAACATCGTAGCCAAAGCCAATTCTAAAACTCATTGTTGAAACGATTAGCTATGAAACTAAATCATAACATACAAAAAACTATCTTCTTGGGGCCTGCCCTGGTCGTGTTGGTTCAAACTCAAAGGCAAGAGTAAATCGAACGGTATTTGCCAATGGATTTGTTTGTCCAGCACTTGGTATAAGGTAAGCAAAATCGAGTTGGAAAACGTTATACTTCACCCCTGCACCAATGGTAAAATACTTCCTGTTCCCTTTTGTGGAATGCTCGTCGAAGTATCCAGCCCTAATGGCAAACTGCTTAGAGTAAAGGTACTCAATTCCAGCAGCATAGCTCAACTCCCTGAGTTCCTCCTTCATTCCGAAAGGAGCATCGTAAAACGACTGTAGCATCCCAGTAATAACTGGTACATTGGGATCCATCCCCGAAGTAATTCTATCAGAATCTGTTGGATCATCGTAGCGAGGTGGAGTGGGTACCAGCAGCTTGTTCACATCAAACATGAACGACATGGTGTTGTAGCTATCCATATCCAATGAGAACCTGGTACCTAGACGCATGTTTATGGGTATAAAGTCTTTGGTAGCATCATCGTTGTACGACAACTTAGTTCCCATGTTCGAGATATTTAACCCGAAGGCAAGTTCACCATCCCTGGTGTCAACAACAAGTGGGGTTTGGTAGTAGGTCGATATGTGCGCAGCCACTGAGCTACCTGCTTTAGCCGCAGGTTGACCCTGTTGGGCAAAGCCCCCAGTCAAATCCGATCGGATATATCGAAAACCTATCCCCCCGCTAATCTTTTCTGAGAATTTCCTTGAGTAGGCAGCGTCCAGAGCAAACTCGTTGGCATTGTGTGTCTGCATGGTTTGTCCTTGCTCATTGGTAAAGGTTATCGATCCCAATGAGAAGTATAGCAGAGTTCCGCTTACAACCTGTTGGTCATCGAAGCGATAGTAACTCGACAGGTATGTTAAATCCATGTCGTTTATTAGGTTACGAAGCCAAGGAGTATATGAAAGAGACACACCCCACTCCTTGTCGATGAATGCATATTTAGCTGGATTCCAATGCTGGCTATTGGCATCAGGCGACGATGCTGCACCCACATCACCCATTGCTCCTGCACGTGAGTCGGGTGCAATAAGTAAAAAAGGAACTGCAACCCTAAGGGAATTTAATCCGCCGGTAAGCTCTTCGATATTAATTTGAGTATAACCCTTTTTGCTTCCTAACAAAAAAACTCCTAACAGTAGAAAGGTTAAAATCTTGGTACGCATAGTTGAAAAAATTAGCTTGCAAAAATAGCTTAAATAAAAATTAAATAAAAAATGTTTATTAAGAAAGACCTACTTTAATATTACTAACTTCTGGTAAACCTGAGCAGATCTACCATCGGAAAGCCTTACCCTTAGCCTATAGAAATATACCCCACGTCCAATCCTATCCCCAAAATCATCGAGACCGTCCCAAGCAATTGGACCTACCCTATAAGTACCATTACCCGGATAGAAATATTCTATGGTCTTAACCAACTTGCCCGATGGGCTAAATATCTGAATCATTACATCAAAAGGCTCGTAAGCTTGGTTATGTTCAAAGTAGAACCCAGTGCTTTCAGTGAAAGGGTTTGGGTAGTTTAGAACCTTCTCAAGCACTATTTCAGTGTTTGATTTTACAGTGAAGTCAATGGAGTTCTCAGAACTGTTGTTGTAAACATCCCAAGCTTTTACCTTCACGCTGTAATTTCCTGGTCGAAGCGAAGAGAGCTGGTACTCAGCTTTACCCGACTGGTAGCTATCCAAATCGGCTGTATAGTAATCGTTTAGTACATAATTAACTTCCACTTCTCCCGATATACTGGCTGTAAGATCGTGGCCAATACCTGTACCTGTTGTATTTATTCCTGAGCTATCGGCAAGGAAAACCAAAAGCTTGGGGTTGGAGTCTGTCACTCCACCTGACACGAACTTCTTATCGTTCATGTATATATCAATTTCAGGGCCTATTGAATCATCCCCTAGGTTGCCGCTGATTCCTCCAATGATAAAATCTTCAAAGAAACCCGATCCAGTTATCATTCCATTATGTGCAAAAAGACTAAAACGGCCATTGCCATAGCTATACATGATATCCTTCGGGATAATAAATGTTGAAGTAAACTCACCATCAACAACGCTCATTCTCCCTTTGTAAATGGTATTTGTTCGGGTTGTGAAGTTAAACGCCATACCTCCTGTATTTCTCAGGGTAGTTACATCCCTCTCCTTGTCAAACAGTATTAGCTCTGCCTCCCCCTGAAAACCATCGGCCAGTCTTGATCCTGTTACCCGACCCTTTACTTCAACCCTACTAAGCGCTTTTAGGGTATCTAAGCTATTAGTTACTGGACTTCCGTTAATCTCACTTACGTCAAGTTTAAGTTCAGGATAATGTAGCATAAGTGCCGGATCACCAATAAGTAGGAAGTTTCTCTTGTTTGTTTGGGTTCCCGATAGCCTTTTGGCTATCATCAGAGCATCGCCCAAACGGTAATAGGTATCCCCGTTCCTAATCTGCTCATTCTTTGAGAAAAGAACTGAGAGAAAATTTCTGTTCAACGTAAAGTTTGGCGGAGCATAAACCACTCTTGATGTTGATACTAACCCAACAGCACCTCCCAATGGGGCAAAAAGTGAATGCTCCCCTGCTGATTTCCACGCGTAATCGTCAAATCGGCTAAACTCACAGGTTGCAGTAACGAAAAGAGGTAACCTCTCATAATTTCTCCACGACAAGATATCGCTTATCATCAGAACCCTTTCGTGCGCCAGCCAACGGGCATTGGCATGTCCAGTATAGTTCATTATTAGCGTACCCAGATTTGCCCTGTTGTTAATAGAATTTGTAACTTCTGGATACCTAGCACCTAAAGCAGTAGTAACCAAAGGGTAAGCATCAAAAAAGATTCTATCAATATTGTAGGTAGGATGATTCTGCTGTATTAATTTCGCTAGCTGGTCAGCCTGATCCATGTGCAGGTTACTATCTCCATCATCACCTATAAAACAAAGCTGATTATGCCAGCTTCCAAGCGACGACTGGTGAAGGTATTGCCGAATCTTTGCTACGGCAATCTTTGCCTCTTCAGGTGTGTTGCAGGGTATTCTACCAATGCCAACATCAAGAAAACCTGTTGCCTCCCCTTCATTATCATCGAGCAAACCATAATAATCGTCGGACACAAATGAGGAAGAAACAAACGTTGAGTTCTCCGATTGATAGGTAAGGATATAATTTGTATTTGAGTTCGTCTGACTAAGGTTATCGTATGAACCATCACCAAATAGCAGGAGGTAACGGGGCATTTCCTGCTCAGAAGCGGCTCGCTTATAGAACATTCGCATCATATTTCGAATTGCCGAAACATCGGGATTTCCTGAAGAGAACTCGTTGTAAACCTGTTGATTGGTTACAATCAATGATCTTAGTCCACTATTATCAAAATGAATCTGAGCTAGTTCCTGTGCATGACTATAAAAGTTGGGGTGAGTAACAATAACCATCTCTGGTTGTGCCTCACCATGAATGTTTTGGTTAGCAACATCACCAACAACCGACACACTTTTTGCCTGATCGGTAGTGAACGCAACATACTCACGTACTACGCTCGACTCCCTCTTAAATGTTGCAGTTCCCGACTGATTGGTTAGGCTCATCGCTTCTGGATTATGTAAACTTGTAATATCCCAAACCCTTAGGTTCGATGGTGCATTCGATATACTATACAGCGTAAATGTTCCTTCTCCAACACTTTCTGTGTCCCTGAAGTCAAGTTGTTGATTACCAAACAATAATCTTTGCCTTGCGTTAACTACAATGTAATCGAGCCATGCAATGGCTGCAGGAGTTGGTTTATTGTACTCTAGTTCAAGGTTTAAACTTCCTTGTGTAAATGGCATGGTAAATATCTTCTCTGATATCGATGCAAAATAGAGGTATTGGCTTGAAAGGCTTACAGCAGGTAAACTCATAGTTCCTAATGAATTACCATTGGCTCGAAGGGTAAAAGAACTTGAAACCCCTGAACGGGCAGCTGCAGCCAACTTAATTTTTGCTATCCCTCCTGCAACAGGTTGCCCTAAGCCCGCTGAGTATGATCTGGTAGAGTAGATGTCGAAGCTCTCTCCAAACCACCTCCTCCCCGATTTTATTAGGTTTGTATCATTTTTTTCGAAGAAAACCAAAGCATCATACGATGTGCTGCTGAATGTATGGGATTCCGAAGGGTTACTCGAAACAGGAACTCTCCTTGGGCTGGTAGTGCTTGTGGTAACAAAGTAATGAATCTGTTGGGCATAGTCATGAGTCTTATGAATGAACATCCCCTCGGAATTACTATATTCCCATGTTACAGGGCCCTGTGCGTAGAAAAAGATGTTATCACCCTGATTGAAAACACCATCGTTCCCTGTTTCAACCCATATTGGAATCTCTTCCAAATCGTCAATCGAGGGTTGGTTATTCCAAAAAGGGAGCTGTTTTCCACCGTGCCCCCACACCGACACGTTTTGAAGGTTTGTAAGGCCCATTGAAACTAGCTCCGAGTAGGATATCTTATGGATACCAGTCTGATTAATCCTTATCATAACCCACTTTCCCTGTGCAAGAACCGATTCTATCGAGTACCTATTAGTGCTTTTCGGCACCTCATTATTCCCTGTTTCCTCTACCCTAATATCAAATCGAACTAACTTCTGAGGCTGACCAGTAGTCTGACTAAAGCTTATGGTTGGAATATTTATATAGATATAGCTTGTACCTCTCGATTGATATACCCCAAAATCAACAGATTGACGTTCAACTCCCTCCTTGGGAATACTTTTAACAATTTCTGTCTCCATCTCAGAAAGAGGCTCATAATATGCTTTCTCAATGAAAACCCGAATCTGTTTCGAGTCCCGAATATGGCTTGCGGCTGGAAAGACCTCGTAGAAGTAGGGCAACATGCTCTCCTGGTCGGGGTAAACAACATTTTCAAACCTTAAGTGGGTTAAAATCTCCCCCTCAGCAAAAGTTCCAATAGATTTTTCAGATGTTTTAACCTCTTGCCATTCAATTGTTCGTTCAAGAACCTGTGAAAATGAATGATTATGATAAAACATTACTACAGCAGCAAGAAGAAATACAATTAATATCTTTACGTCTCGTTTATGTTGCATTTTTATAAATTGAAGTTTTCGATTGTAACAACAAAATAAAAAACGTACTAGCTTTGTTTTTATTTTTATATTGCATTGTTTTAGGGTAAAAAGCAAAAGATGTTAAGACAAGGTACATTTTTCATGCTTTTATTAGTTTTGGTTTTTCCTGTTGGGTACCTACACAGCCAGGATCTATCTTTTTCACAAATTTATTCGAATCACATTTACCTTAACCCTGCCTATGCAGGTAATCCTGACTATATTTCTGCTAGTTTGGTTTACAGAAACCAATGGTTTACAACCAAATCGCCTTTTACAACCTATGGATTTAGCTACGACAGATTCTACAGAAAAGTTGACAGCGGGCTAGGCTTCAACCTCATTAACGATGTGCAGGGTCAAGGGGCTATCAATCGAATCACATTCGATTTGGCCTATTCCTACACTTTTAGAGTATCCTACGATATGCAGCTACGTGGCGGGATTCAGGCCGGAGGTATAATAAAATCCAAGAATCCTAATGGCTTAATTTTCCCCGACATGATTAACCTAAACGGAAGAATTGAAGCCTCAGGCATCGGGACTGAAAACACTACCCTTACCCCCGATTTCGCAGTAGGGGTTGCTGGTGAATGGAAGCGTTTCTATGGTGGATTTGCTGTTCACCATATCGCCCAACCCTCCGAGGTACTTCAGTCCGATGAGTCGATTCCTTTACATCGAAAGTACACCTTTCATTTTGGTGGCGATTTCAACGTATATAAAAGGTATCTGATTAAAGAAGGTATTTTTATCTCTCCAAATGTTGTCTTCATCAGACAGCATACTTTCCAGCAAATTAATCTAGGAGCGTACGTTCTGTATGAGGGTCTAGTAGCAGGTTTTTGGATAAGTGATAAAAATCACCTTTCAAACCATACTTACATCTTTATCGCTGGCTATCAGAGCAATAACATGTATTTTGCTTATAGCTACGATTTTAGTTTGTTTCAGGGTGGATTCTGGGGCCTAACTACTTCAACACATGAGGTAACCTTTGGCATGCTTTTTCAGTATAAGTCGAAGGTGAGAAAAAATATTAAACAAATAAAAAAGCCTTTTTTTTAGTTTTTTTCGCTTGTATATATGTAATTTAAACAATTAACGTTATATTTGAAGTTGAAAATCCGTTAAACACAAAGACAAAATAATCAACTATGAAATTGAAGCACAGTTATATCGTACTTTTGGTTGTTGGTGCAGCAGCCCTTTCTTCCTGCGGAGTTCTTGGCGGAAAATCAGGTGAATCATCAACAACGGGTTGGGGCTACAACAGCGCTGATCACGGTGGTTTTGAGGTGGTTATGGATTACTCACCGAAAACTGGTCCTGGTCTTGTATTCGTCGAAGGTGGTACTTTCATCATGGGACGAGTTGAGCAAGATGTAATGTACGACTGGAACTCGATTCCCCGTAGGGTAACGGTTGCCTCTTTTTATATGGATGAAACCGAGGTTAGGAATGTTGACTACCGTGAATACCTTTTCTGGCTTAGAAGGGTTTACGTATCATATCCTAATGTTTACAAAAACGCTCTCCCCGACACCCTTGTCTGGAGAAGCCCGCTTGGTTTCAACGAACCCTATGTTACCAACTACTTCCGTCACCCGGCTTACAACGATCATCCTGTTGTTGGGGTTAACTGGCTTCAGGCTAACGACTACTGCCTATGGCGTACCGATAGAGTAAATGAGATGATTCTTGTTAAAGGCGGCTGGATTAACCTTGACCTTCAGCAGAAGGATGCCGAAAACTTCAACACCGATGCATACCTACTTGGAAAATACGAAGCTTCTGTTCGTAAAACAAAGAATAGCCTAAAACCCGGTGAAACCGAAGGAAGAGGAATAACCTTTGAGGACGGAATCCTTCTTCCCAAGTATCGACTCCCAACCGAAGCCGAGTGGGAATTCGCAGCATCCGCTCTTGTTGGGAACACCTACAACGAAAGAATGGTTGAACGTAGGCTTTACCCCTGGAACGGTCATAACGTTCGTAACAGCGACCCAAAAGTTAGAGGCGAAATGCTTGCAAACTTTGCACGTGGTAGAGGCGACTACATGGGAACTGCTGGTAAGCTAAACGACAAAGAACTTATTCCAGGTCCAGTAAAATCATACTGGCCCAACGACTACGGTCTTTACTGCATGGCTGGAAACGTAAATGAATGGGTTCTTGATGTGTACCGCCCACTTAGCTTTCAGGACATGGATGAATTCCGTCCATACAGAGGGAATGTCTATAAAGCGCTGGATCTTAACCCCGATGGCTCAGTAAAGAATGTGGATAGCCTGGGAAGGCTTCAGTATCGCGATGTTACCCCCGAGGAAGCTGCTAACCGAAGAAACTATAATAAAGCATACTACATCAACTTCCTCGATGGCGATCATCCTTCGAGCCTTGAATATACTAACGAAGGTGCTGATCAATCAAGTAATTCTAATCGCATGTATCATCAAGGGCAAACCACACGTTTAGATCGCCCAAATGAAGGGATGACTACCCTAGTTAACGATAGGGTTAGAATCTACAAAGGGGGCTCATGGAAAGACAGAGCGTACTGGCTTAGCCCTGGCACCCGTCGTTTCCTCGATGAGGCTTCTGCTACCGATGACATTGGTTTCAGGTGTGCGATGGAAGCAGTTGGCTCACAGCTAGCTAAAGATAGAAAAAAGAAGTAATTCCGTATGGAATAAATAATTAAAGGCCTCATCGTTCCGATGGGGTCTTTGTTTTTGGTGGTAAAATACCCTCACGAATCATGAATTATATCTCGTTTATTTACAACAAGCTAATAAGCAATGGAAGCCCTTCAATTGATTCCAGAACCGTTTCAGA
This sequence comes from uncultured Rikenellaceae bacterium, assembly GCA_964481075.1. Taxonomy (GTDB): domain Bacteria; phylum Bacteroidota; class Bacteroidia; order Bacteroidales; family Tenuifilaceae; genus MWFE01. The sequence continues at coordinate 23,724 of CAYZSD010000037.1, forward strand.
AGGTGATGTTTTCTTTGCCCTTCAAGGCGATAACTTCAATGGAAACAAGTTTGCCCTTCAGGCAATCGATAAAGGAGCTGTACTTGCCGTTGTCGATGACCAATCGCTTGATGGACATAAAAAAATTTTTGTGGTAAACGATGTTCTTCAAACTCTTCAAGAAGTAGCTCTGTTTCACCGTAATAAACTTAGCATCCCAATAATTGCTCTTACTGGATCAAACGGAAAAACAACTACCAAAGAGCTAATCAACTGCGTTCTTAGTGAAAAATTTAAATCCATTGCTACAAAAGGGAATCTAAACAACCATATTGGCGTACCGCTTACACTTCTATCAATCACAAACGATACTGAAATAGCAATTGTTGAGATGGGCGCTAACCACATCGGAGAGATTGCCACCCTTTGCAACATTGCCCAACCTACACATGGCCTAATTACAAATATTGGTAAAGCCCATCTCGAGGGTTTTGGTTCATTTGAGGGTGTTGTAAGGGCCAAATGTGAACTGTACGGTTTCCTCGCCAATCATAAACGCACTACATTCTTCGATACCGATAATACTACCCTTCAAAATATCATTTCAAAATACTCTTTTGGCGAACTTGTTCCCTACGGGAAAAGCATAAATCGGGTTCATAGTATAGTGCAAAACGACACAGGACTTCAGTTTGAGTTTTCAATGAATAGCTGCGAACCGATAAGAATCCACACACATTTAGTTGGGCAGTATAATGTCGAGAATATTTTGGCTGCTATTACGATAGGTAACCATTTTGGG
>CAYZSD010000038.1:0-5983 GCA_964481075.1 uncultured Rikenellaceae bacterium
GTGCGAAGTCTTTCTCGATACCCTCTGAGAGAATCGACCAATCGCCATTTCTCCATCTGTAAATCGACTGTTTTACGTCGCCAACAACCATGCTGAAGCATTCCTGTGAAAGACTGTCGTTGATAAGGGGTTTAAAATTGTGCCATTGCACAACCGAAGTATCCTGAAATTCGTCAATCATGAAGCTGTTGAAACGAGTGCCAATCTTTTCGTAAACGAACGGAGCATCGGTTTCCTTCACGAATTCCCTCAGAAGATGACCGCTATCGCTTAGCAACAGAAACCCTTCGTCCTTTGAAATCTCCCTGACCTTCAACCACAGATCGCCTATTAAAGCAAGATTCTCTAAGTTTTTCAGTATCAACCTGGCAGAAAGAAATCGTGCAGAAGAGGAATTTATGATTATACAAAGGTCGTTTAATGTGGGGTGAAGATATTGTTTTACAGCGTTTTCAATTTTTGAGAAAAGGTGTTTGTCCTTTTGTATAGCTTTAGTTACCCAGTCAATTCCAGTTGGGTCGGATAGAGCTTTTTTTGCACTTTCCAGAGAAGTATTGGGTAATTCTTTCGAAGTCTCTTCGAAGTATGCACACTTAAGAAAGAAACCCATAACCCCCGTTCTTCCGCGTAAGAATGATTCAACGTCAATCCCTTCGTTGCTAAGCTTTGCAAGTGCCACCTTGGACGGTTGGTTTATATTGCTAACGGTTTCTTTGATAAGTTTGTTAAGCGAAACCTTAAGCTCTTCGATAAGTTTCTTGTCGGCGAACTTTTCAATTTCATGGTTATCCATTAACCTAAACTTTTCAGAGAAGAGCTGTTTGCCAAGTTCTACCAGTCTTCTTCGAACATCCCAGCTACCTCCTTCATCCATTTGCGATTCACCCATTCTGGTGAGCCAACGCATAAGCTCGTCCGATTGCGAGGCCGAATCGAGGAGGGAATCGGCTGCAAATTCAAGAACAGAGATAGTGTCGAGTTCAATGTCAAACCCACCTTGCTCCCCAACCTCCCATAGCAGTGCCTGAATTACCCTTTGCACAAAGCTATCGATGGTACTTACCGAGAAACGGGAGTAATCGTGAAGGATTAGTGATAGGGCTCTTCTGGCATTCTGTTGAAGTTTATCTTTTGTTATTGAAAGTTTTTCGGTTACTTCTTGGCTCATACTGGTATCCTCACCCTTCGACATGGCATAGAGTTCTTGCAGAATTCGCCCTTTCATTTCTGCGGTGGCCTTGTTGGTGAAGGTTACAGCGAGAATATGCCGGTAGTTTTCAGGTTGTTTTATTAGCTGAGCAATGTATTCAGCCGCCAACCGAAAAGTTTTTCCCGACCCAGCAGAGGCCTTATATACGATTAGGTTTGACATTTAGAACGCTTTTCATTGTCGCTACAACTTCATCAGCCAGTGAAGAAGGAATGCTATCTAATCTGTGCGCTAAGTTCCTTCTGGAAGGTTTCCATTAGGTTTTGCATTACCCTGTCTATTTGATTGTCTGTTAGTGTTTTTGATGTATCTTGTAGGATAAAACTAACTGCATAAGACTTCTTTCCTTCACCCAGTTTTTCTCCTTGATACACATCAAAGAGGTTTATTTCCTTAATTAGCTTACGTTCAGTAGCAAGAGCAAGGGCTTTTATTTGGTCAAAAGTAATTTTTGTGTCTAAAAGCAAGGCAAGATCCCTGCGAACCTCGGGGTACTTTGGAATTTCGGAGTAGCTAACCTTTTGCTCGCAAGCTTTTTCGAAAAGGACATTCCACTTCATTTCACCGTAAAAGACCTGACTCTTTATATCCAATTCACGACAGAGCTTGTTAGAAACTTGCCCAATGTAGCCGCACTCTTTTTTGTTAATTGTAAGCTTAAGGCCATACTCAAAAATATCAGAGGGCACATCGTCAGAAAAAGTTATATTGCTTGATATACCCAGTTTTTCAACAATAGCATTGACAGTAGCCTTTAGGTGGAAAAAATCGACGGGGTTGGGCTTACCTGTCCAGCTCTCTTCGTGTTCATTGCCGCAAAGCCATATTCCGAGCATCAATTCTTCGCTATAGGAATCCAAGGGGGTGCTGCTTTCTTTGTTTGGCTTTTGGTAGAAGTAGCAATTTCCCCATTCGTAAAGCTTTAGGTTAGGATTCCTATGGTTAATATTGTATTGAACCGATTCAAGTCCACCGAATAGAAGGGTTTGTCTCATGACATTGAGGTCGTTGCTCAGGGGATTGATTATTTCGGCAAGTTTATCTTCTGGATAGTGGTTTAGGTTTGAGTAATATGCCTTCTTAGTGAGTGAGTTACACATGATTTCAGCAAATCCGTTGGCAGATAAACTGTCGGATATTAGATTGATTACGCTATGTTTTTCAGGTCTTTTTGTGTGCGATAGGGTGCTGTTAATGTTACTTCCGGTTTCAATATTATTGAATCCATAAATACGGAGCACTTCCTCTACTATGTCGGCTGGACGAGTTACATCAACCCGATATGGAGGAACTGAGAGACTGAGCGTATTGTTAACTTCTTTAATAACAGATATTTCAAGGCTTTCAAGGATGGTTTTTACGGTTTCAACGGGAATATCTTTGCCTATGAGCTTATTAAGGTAGCTTAGTTCAATGTCAAATTGGTAATTATCAATGGGTTTAGGGTAAACATCAATAACTTCAGATGAAATCACACCCCCTGCAATTTCCTTAATTAGTAGAGCTGCGCGTTTTAATGCCCACACGGTGATGTTCGGATCCGTTCCCCTTTCAAAGCGAAACGAAGCATCGGTGTTTAACCCATGACGTTTTGAGGTCTTTCTGATGAAACCAGGATTGAAACATGCACTTTCAAGGAAGATGTTTCTTGTGTTCTCGGTTACACCCGATTTTGTCCCTCCGAAAACGCCAGCAATACACATTCCCTCCGTAGTGCTGCAAATCATTAGGTCTTCTTCATTCAATTTTCTCTCAATCCCATCGAGGGTAGTGAAGGAGGTGTCTTTAGGAAGCGTTCTCACAACAACTTTCTGTCCCTCAATCTTGTCGGCATCGAAAGCGTGAAGGGGTTGTCCAATCTCATGAAGAACAAAGTTGGTGACATCAACCACATTATTTATTGGGCTTTGCCCAATGGAGCGCAAACGCTTTTGAAGCCACTCTGGGGATGAAGTTACCTTAACATTACTTATGGTGATACCGCTATACCTTGGACAGGCTTCAGGATTAACCACTTCAACAGGGACTGTAAGGTTTTTATTATCAATACGAAAACCGTCCACTGATGGTTTTGAAAGGATTACCTCAGAAGGTTCATCAGAAATTGGGTTTAGCTTAAGGTATGCAGCGAGGTCTCGGGCTACGCCATAGTGCGAGGCGGCATCGATGCGGTTGGGGGTTAGCCCAATTTCGAACATAAAATCATCTTCAATCTTGAAGTAATCGGCTGCCGCCATTCCAATTGGCGAATCTGGCTCAAGTACCATGATCCCATCGTGCGATGTGCCAAGCCCTAGCTCGTCTTCGGCGCAGATCATACCCTCTGATAGCTGACCACGGATTTTTGTTTTTTTAAGCGTAAGTTCTTGATTGTTAAAATATAGTGTTGTACCTATGGTTGCAACTGCCACTTTTTGGCCTATAGCCACGTTGGGAGCACCACAAACAATATTTAAAGGCTCTTCACCACCAACATCAACGGTTGTTATAGTAAGTTTGTCGGCATCGGGGTGTTTTTCGCAGGTTAGCACTTCACCAATTACTACACCTTTAAGACCTCCCTTAACCTGTTCAATCATTTCAAACGATTCAACTTCTAAACCTATAGATGTTAGTATTTTGGCTAACTTATCTGCTTCGATATCGGTATTGATGTATTCTTTTAACCAGCTATATGATATTTTCATGGGGTGTTGGAAATTAGGTAGTTATTGTTTTAATGTAACTTACAAATTTAGTTAAAATATGATTTATTTATCATTGTTTGTAAACAAAAGGTATGATTCTATGTAATTACAATGAATTGAATAACTTTGCAACCTTACAGATGAATAGTATGCTGAATGATAATAGTAAACGAACTCCGGTAATTCTGGTTACCAACGATGATGGAATTAACGCCAAGGGAATCCAATGTTTGATTGAAATGGTTAAGCCTTTTGGTCGTATTGTGGTTGTTGCTCCTAAAGAGGGCAATTCTGGCATGTCTCATGCCATTACCATGAAGACCCCTTTACGACTGAAAAAGATAGCCAGGGCAGATGATGTAGAGTTCTACTCAGTCAATGGTACCCCAGTTGATTGTATAAAATTAGCTATGAGCCAGGTTCTTAAGAACCCTCCTGATTTAATCGTTTCGGGGATTAATCATGGTTCTAATTCATCAGTTAGTATTCTCTATTCGGGAACAATGGCTGCTGTAATTGAAGGTTGCCTTTATGGCATACCTGCCATTGGATTCTCGTTACTCGATTATATGCCCGATGCCGATTTTACGGGTGTAATGAACCATTGCCCCCAGGTTATTGAGAGGGTGCTAAAGACTGGTTTACCAATTCGAACTTGTCTAAATGTGAACATTCCAGCAATACCTTCAAGTGAAATCAAGGGTATTAAAGTATGTAGGCAGAATAAAGGAATCTGGCGTGAGGAGTTTGAAAAGCGTACCGACCCTAGAGGATATGAATATTTCTGGTTGACAGGGTATTACCATAATGAGGAACCCGATGTTACTGACACCGATGAGCATGCACTGAATAATGGATACATTTCCATTGTGCCTATTAGTACTGATTTAACAGACTACAATCTTTTAAATTCATTTAAGAAAGAGATTCAACCATTTGAAATTAAGATGAATGAAAAAAAAGTTTGACAACATTTGGTTAGGGACTTTAATAGGTATAATTGCTCCATTGCTAACCATTTACCTCATCTTAGAATTCTATGTACCCTATCAATACATAAAGACTTTCTTTCAAGAAATGTGGGTACACCTTATTGCTCCCAAGGTGATTAGCTTAGGGGCAATACCTAACCTTGCAACGTTCTTTCTTTTCATTTATACCGATAGGTATCAATCGGCACGAGGGGTTCTTGGGGCAACAATAGTAATCGCTATGATCGTTTTTATACTCAAACTTTCAACCTAGCTCGTGAGTGAACAATATGAGATACTTTTGAAATGAAGTACTATCTAGTAGCCGGAGAAGCGTCAGGCGATTTACATGCCTCAAACCTAATGCAGGGCATAATGGAGTTCGATTCCAACGCAGAATTCCGATACTTTGGCGGAGATTTGATGGCTGACAAGGGAGGAACGCTTGTGAAGCATTATCGCGACCTTGCATTTATGGGTTTTTGGGAGGTTGTGTACAACTTCAAAACAATTGCCGAAAATTTAAGCCTCTGCAAAAAAGATATAGCTACCTACAAACCCGATGTGCTAATACTTGTCGATTATCCAGGATTCAACCTCAGAATTGCTAAGTTTGCTAAAAAACAAGGGATAAGAGTCTTTTACTATATCGCACCCAAGGTTTGGGCATGGCGTGAGTCGAGGGTTGAGCTGATTAAAGAGCACGTCGATAAGCTTTTCGTAATATTCCCTTTCGAAGTCGATTTCTTTAAAAAGCATGGTATTGAAGCCATTTATGAAGGAAATCCACTGGTTGATTCTATTTCTTTAAGCGGTGAAAAAGAGGCTTTTTCGAACTTTGCAAGCAGAAATGGGCTTGACAGTAGGCCAATTATAGCTCTTCTTGCAGGCAGCCGAAGGCAGGAGTTGCGGTACAACTTACCAAGGATGCTTTCATTGGTAAAGGCTATGCCATACTATCAGTTTGTTATTGCTGGAGCACCATCGCTATCAATTGATGATTACAAGCCTTATATTGGAAACGTTGAGGTTGCTCTAGTTTTCGGACAAACCTATCAGATATTGAAGCAAGCTACCCTTGCGGTTGTTACATCGGGAACTGCTACGCTGGAAGC
>CAYZSD010000038.1:6083-24092 GCA_964481075.1 uncultured Rikenellaceae bacterium
CTTAGGGAAAAAGTTGGATCACCGTATGTTTCAAAACGTATTGCACAAAGAATTATTGAATTAATTAATTGTAAGACATAGAATAGATTATGAAGTTTTTACATGTTTTTTTTGCATCTTTCTTAGCATTTTCTTCATTTGGACAAAAGATTAGTATTAGTCTTTTTAATGAGCTAAACCTTCAAACAATTCTGGTTACCCCGGTTTCTGGGAGGTATTCGTTGATAACGCCTGGGGGTGAGTTTATCCTTAATCCAAATCAGATTCTTTACATTTCTAAGAACAAAGATTCAGTCATGGTTCGTGATATGGCATCAAACCTTGGCACATGGAGTCGTGTTACTCTAGTAGGAAAAACTGGAAACGATGTCATTAGGGTTAAGCCTATTGTACCAGCTATTCCTGCTCAGGTTTACGATGATAACCTTGGTTTCTATGTCGATTTTGGAAGAATGATGGCAATAAATTTAGTTGAAGTTGACAGCTACATAGCTGGCGTTGTGGAGGCTGAAGCAGGACCCTCGGCACATCCCGAATTCTATAAGGCTCAAGTACTTCTTGCCCGAACTTATGCAATGGGCCACATGGAGCGCCATGCTGGCGAGGGGTTTAACCTTTGCGATGGGGTGCATTGCCAAGCATACAAGGGAAAATCGACAAAAAACCCTGCGATAATTAAAGCCACAGAGGAGACCAAAGGTCAGGTTGTAGTGAACTCAGAGAATCAGCTTATCGTAGGTGCATTCCATGCGAATTGTGGTGGTCAAACTGCGAATTCTGGACAGGTTTGGCTGAAAAGTTTTTCCTATCTTGTGTCGGTGAACGATCCTTTTTGTAGAAGTCAACCCAGTGCAACCTGGGAGGTGAGGATTTCTCTCGAGGAGTGGCAAAGGTTCCTCTCAACAAAGGGAGTTGATACAGAGAATATCCCGTTAACAGGATATTCCTTATTATCAAAGGATAGGGAGTACGTTTATACAATTGCAGGGAAGATGATTCCTTTGACCGACATTCGAAGTTTTTTTAATCTTCGCTCAGCATTTTTTACAGTCGAACTCATTTCTGGGCAGATTCGCTTAAAGGGACGTGGATACGGTCATGGAGTTGGAATGTGTCAGGATGGTGCCATGCAAATGGCACGTAGAGGAAGATCGTATAAAGAGATATTGCAGCACTACTTCACAGGTATCCAGGTGGTTAATTACTCTGAGCTGAATACTTGCAGCGACCCTCACGACGATTTGCCTAACCACTAGAGAAGTCAGTTCTGCTTTGAAGATTGTGGAAGGTAAAGAAAGCCTGGGACAGGCTCATCATCAGGTTTTTCCATTGGCTTTGGACGGTTTTTCTTTTCTGGATTCCTGATATCGATATTGGGAACATATACCCACCTGCCATTCTCAAAAATTAACCCATCAAAGGTCATGTCGGGGCCATAAAATTGGAAATGATTATGAAAGTCATTTCTTGATGGAGCCAGATGGTCAAAAACTATCATCTTAGACCTCTCATCGTACCTAAGTATCATATTCGCTTGCGATGAATACTCAAAAATAATACGGCTAATGTTATGGCCACGAACCGATATTATTGGATGCCCTAACACTGGTTCGCCTTTTGAGTTGAAAGAAAGTATCTCTACTACTCGTTTTGTGGAAAGCAAGTTGTTAAAATCGACTCCAAGAAGAGTGTAATAGGTAGTCCCGCCAAAGCTTACATCCTGAATATGATAGTATAACGCACCAAACCATTTGTTGTGATTGGTTGTTTCAATTTGCGGAACTTCAAAGTTTTTTCTGTCATCGTTTAGCGTAAAAAGTTGTACTGATCCCTTGTGCTTGAATTGAATAAAACCAAAATACCTATGCAATCCTCCTGCTAAGGGGATGTTCCAGGTAAAAACTCTAACCATACCATCGCGAGACGATATTTTTCCCACATTCTTTAGACCCTCGAAATGGTAGTCGAATGATGATTCAATGCTGAGTGCTTGAAAAAATATAGCATTGAACTTTTTGTTAAGTTCAAGTTTTGCTGAATGATTTAGCTCACTGGCAATAGCCTGGTGTAAGGCTACAAGGCTGTCTTCGTAGGTTTTAAGAAATTGATTTGGGTAAACCTTGAAACTTCCACAAATAATGAGTAGTGAGGTTACAACAGAAGCGGAAAGAAAGCTTTTGAACATTTTGGTGAAAGTTGTGTTACATTAACGCATCAAAGATAAAACCATGAACTATTTAAACGCTTTTTTAAAGAAATTATTTTCAATTCGAATGCTTATTGGACTTTTAGTCGGTGGCATTTTGGGTTATGCTTACTATCATTTTATTGGTTGCAGAGGGGGTTCTTGCCCTATGTGGGCAGATCCAGTGAGGAGTACTCTGATAGGAATGGCTTTTGGCGGAATCCTCTTTTTTGATACTAGTTCTAAATCTCGTCAAGAATCTGATAAAGGGTAGAACAAACATCCTTAATTTCCTCGAAGCTAATTGTTAGGGGAGGAGCTATCCTAAATGCAGTACTGCAAAATAGGAACCAGTCGAGAATAATCCCTCTCTCAAGGCCAAGTTTTATACATTTTTGAACTAATTCGGCATCTCCAAGTTCAACAGCCATGATTAGACCAGAGTACCGTATTTCTTTAACCTTCTGATTACTGGAAAGCAGATTATAGAAAAGATTTGCCTTTTTGTTAATGCTATTGATAATATCTTGTTTTTGAATAACATCAATAGCAGAGAGGGCAGAAGAACATGAAACAGGATGCCCCCCAAAAGTTGTAATATGACCTAAGGGAGGATTAAATGTTAGGCATTGCATTACATCTTTTGAGGAGATGAATGCTCCTAGAGGAAGGCCTCCCCCAAAAGCCTTTGCAAGCAAAAGTATATCAGGAACAACTCCATATTTTTCGAAAGCAAACATACATCCGGTTCTTCCCATTCCCGTTTGAATCTCATCGAAAATCAGCAAAGCGCCAGTTCTATGACATGCCTCTCTGACTTTAACAAGGTAGCTGTTTTGAGCTACAATCACACCAGCCTCTCCCTGCACTGGTTCAACGATAACGCATGCATGGTTCTTAGTAATTCTTTCTATGTGTTCAATATTATTGAATTCAATGTGTTGAATACCCGGGATTAAAGGGTAGAACGCTCTTTTTTGTTCCTCATTTCCCATTAGGCTGAGGGCTCCATGTGTGCTACCATGATATGCGTTTCTCATTGCAACAACCTCATGTCGTCCGGTAAAACGCTTAGCCAACTTTATTGCACCTTCAACGGCTTCGCTGCCAGAATTTACAAAGAAAACGCATTGCAGTTCTTTTGGCAGTAATTCAGCCAAACGATGGGCAAGTTTTACCTGTGGGTACTGAATGAACTCCCCATACACCATCAGGTGCATGTATTGATTTATTTGTTCGGTGATGGCATTAATAACACTAGGGTGTGAATGACCAATGCTGCTTACAGATATCCCCGAAATTAAATCATAATACATTTTGCCCTCAGAGTCGAACAAATAAATACCTTCAGCTTTAACTATCTCAATTGCTAAAGGAGCTTGGGAGGTTTGAGCAACATGTTGAAGAAATATTTCCCTAGGAGTTAGCATGAAAAATGCTACTTGTTTATAAGGTTAATATCCTGAAAGAGCTTATCACGGAAGGACTTACCAATGGGGACGGACCTTTTTCCTTCGGGAGTTTTTACATTGATAGAGTTATCCTCAATGCTTATAATATACTTGATGTTAACAATGAAAGAACGGTGTACTCGCTTGAACATGTGCCTAGGCAATTGGTTTTCAATTGCTTTCATTGTTTGATGAACTGTAAACTTCTCCTGCTCAGAATTGATGACCACATAGTTTTCAAGAGCTTCAACCCACATAATGTCGGAATAGCGAATTTTCACTAGTGCACCACCCTTTTTTATGAAAATCTCAAGGTTAGCATCTATTGTAGGTTTTGACGACTGATAAATGCTGTACGCCTTGTCAACGGCCTTAAAGAAACGTGAGTATGCGATGGGCTTAAGAAGGTAGTCGGTAACGCTGTAATCAAAAGCAGTCAGCGCATACTTCTCCATTGATGTGATGATAATGACTTGGGGAGGATCTTTTAGTGTATTTAGAAAATCAATGCCGGTCATTTCTGGCATTTCAATATCGAGAAAGATTAGGTTAACATCATTCCCTGTTTTGATAAAGTTTATCGCATCAATTGCATTGGAAAATGAATGGCTTAGCGACAAAAACTGCGTTCGGTTTATATAATCTTCAATTAACCTGCGTGAAACATCTTCATCGTCGATAACAATACAGTTCATAGCGAGTTGAATATAGTTTTGCAGTCGCAAGTTAGTAAAACATTCTGATTATTTGTATGGTATGAAATGATTTTTTAAAAAAGACCCTTTCCTTGCAGGAAACGTTTCTCAATTGTGCTAACGCTTTTTATTGATGCTCTGAGCCATTGAAGCAAAAGTAGGTCTTGTTCATGACCCGTGAGCCTGAACTCGATTGAAGATTTTCGAAGACGATTTGTAAGGGTATGAATACAAACTGCTGTTGAAACAGAAAGATTTAGACTTTCTGTAAAGCCTACTGTTGGAATTCTAATATATTCTTCAGCCTCATTCATAGCAAATGGTGAGAGGCCACTTAGTTCATTGCCAATCAAAAGGGCAAAGGGGCCTTTTTCAATGTCAAAATCTTCAGGGCTGGGTTTGTCGAGGTGCGGAGAAGTTCCCACAATTCTGTACCCTTTCTCTCTAAGGGTTTGAATAGCTTGAGGCGAGTTGTTCGATTTCTTATTGTACTTATGAAGGTTAAGCCATTTAGCAGCCCCAAGTGCAACCTTGGGGTTGATATTAAATTTGTTAGTATTTTCAATGATATGAACATCTTGCACACCGAAACATTCACATGAGCGTATTACAGCGCTTGCATTCTGCGACTGGTAAATATCTTCCATTGCTATAGTAATGTACCGGGTTCTTTCTCTTAGAATGGAATAGAATAAAGTTAATCGCTTTTCAAGAAGGAACTGTGAAAGGTATTCAATCAGCTCTTTTTGAACATCATTTGCAATAATCGAATCAGCAATAGCCATAATTAACTGCTTCTGAAAATCTTAATTTTTTAAATTTTGTTTCGTTTTTGCAAATAGGAAAGGGGGGCTTCAAGAGTGAAGACCCCCCTTTTACAATGAAGAAGATTCCTTATTGAACTGAATCGTTGAGTTCGCTTCCAGCCTTGAACTTAACAACCTTCTTGGCACCAATGGTGATAGGTGAACCAGTTTGTGGGTTGCGTCCAGTTCTGGCACTTCTTTGAGAAATAGCGAATGATCCAAAACCTACCAAAGCAACTCTATCGCCTTTTTTTAGAGCAACACTTGTGGTTTTTACAAATGCATCGATAGCTTTTTTTGCGTCGGCTTTTGTGATTTTTGCTTCTGCAGCAATTGCGTCAATTAATTGAGCTTTGTTCATAATTCATGAAATTTAGGGTTAGAAATAGTTAGTTTACGTAAACATTACAAATATAGGGTAAATATTGAGTTCTCGAAGTTTTTACACCAAAAAATAACATGTTTAGCCACTTTTTTTTGATAATTGCTCTTTCTCTTCAAACCATAGCTAAAGTATTGAAAAAAAATGATTAAAAACAAACCATCTTTATTTTTTTTTATTTTTTTTTTAATGATGGCTTATTTTTAAAAAAATGAGAATATCTTTGCCCCCGGAGAAATGGCAGAGCGGTCGAATGCGGCGGTCTTGAAAACCGTTGTACCCGCGAGGGTACCGGGGGTTCGAATCCCTCTTTCTCCGCAGCTATATTATGAGCAGGAGATCGAAAGGTCTCTTGTTTTATTTGGAGAGATGCCAGAGCGGTCGAATGGGGCGGTCTCGAAAACCGTTGTCCTGCGTAAGCGGGACCGAGGGTTCGAATCCCTCTCTCTCCGCATTATTTTCAACATGAATAGGATAGTAACAATATCAAAGTGTGAAGATATTTTTCAGGAGTTTCAGGATACACCCATAGGCAAACTAATAGAATATTGCACTTATTGGTCACAGCAAATGTGCAATGGTTAATCTTTTCTCTCGAAAGGATGTATTCATTGAGGGGTTAGTAGAAAATGCTGGTTGGGATAGGACCTGGGCAACTGAACACTTCATGCATTTTTCTCCAATGTTTGAAATAGAAAATGAAATTGATTTTTTGCTAAGTGAAACTAAACGTTTGCGACTTAGATATCCGAAAATTACTATAGCCCCTATGTACTATAAGGTTGAAGATAATCAGTTATATTTGATAAAAGAGGGCTAATCCCTATTTTTGTTACATAACCTAAATAATCAACTTTGGTTAGAATTGCAAATGATTTAAAGTTGTAATTCGTAGAGATTAGAGTAGATGCCCCCCAATGCAAGGAGTTCCTCATGCTTTCCTCGTTCTACAATTCTACCTTCGTGAAGGACACATATTAGATCGGCATTTCGTACTGTGGAAAGACGATGTGCAATAACCAGCGAAGTGCGGTTCTTCATAAGATTTTCAATGGCATCTTGAACTAGTCGTTCCGACTCGGTATCAAGCGATGAGGTGGCCTCATCAAGCATCATTATTGGTGGGGTCTTTAGAATGGCACGGGCAATGCTCAACCTTTGTCTTTGACCACCGGAAAGTTTGCTTCCTCTATCACCTATGTTTGAGTAGTAACCCTTGGGGGTAGCGATAATAAATTCATGTGCATTAGCAATCTTTGCAGCATTAATAACTTCTTCTTCTGTTGCCGAATCAACACCAAAAGCAATGTTGTTGAAAAAGTTATCGTTGAAAAGGATTGGTTCTTGGTTAACATTCCCAATGATGTGCCGTAACCCTTTTAGTGTGAAGTTTTTAATATTAGTCCCATCAACAAGAATCTCGCCTTCCATTACATCGTAGAAACGGGGTAGAAGGTCAACGAATGTGCTTTTCCCTGACCCCGATTGCCCAACGAGGGCAACAGTTTTGCCCTTCTCAATGGTTAAGTTTACATCCCGAAGAACATAGTCGTCCTTATACTTAAAGCTAACATTCCTATACTCAATAGCCTTTTCGAATTTTTCAATCTCAATTGCTCCCGCTGAGTCGCGTATGGGGTTGTTTGCGTGAAGAATTCCATCGAGACGATCGGCAGAAGCCATGCCCTTCAACACGTTGAAGTATGCGCTTGAGAAGGATTTTGCCGGATTAATTATCATATAGAATATGGCCACATAACCTATCAGCCCTTCAGGGGAAAGGCTTCCATTGCCTTCAAAAACAAGCTTACCCCCAAACCATAGCAGAGCTGCAATTACAACCGTTCCAAGGAACTCGCTTAATGGGCTAGCCAAATCTCTTCGCCTCCACATTTTTATAAGAAGGCGGGTGTAGAAAGAATTTACGCTCTCGAAACGTTGCTGCATCTTATTCTCTGCGTTGAAAGCTTTAATAACCCTTAAACCTCCCAGGGTCTCCTCTATAATTGAAAGCAGTGCACCCATCTTTCTTTGGCCCTTGAAGGATGTTTTGCGAAGGTTTTTACCAATTCGTCCTATTATACCACCAGCAATTGGTAAGAGAATTAGCACGAACAGCGTGAGCTGAGGGCTCATAATGATTAAAGCCGAAAGGTGAACAATTATAATGATTGGCTCCTTGAAGAACATTTCGAGGGATCGAATTATAGAGGCTTCAATCTCGTTCACATCGTTGGTCATCTTACTGATAATGTCACCTCTCCTTTCCTCGGTGTAGAAGCCTAAAGGGAGCTCAAGGATTTTTTTAAAAAGTGAGTTACGAATATCCCTTACTACACCAATCCTAATTGGAGCAACGTACCAATGAGCAATGTAGGTGAAGAAATTCTTGAACAAGGATGTAATAATTACCAGGCTAATTACAACAATTAGTGCAATGCTACGGTCGTAATCAATTATCACCTTGCTGATTAGAAAATAGAATGTATCTTTTAAAGAATTGATATTTAGCGCAAACTCTGGCTTAACCTCGGTTAAAGGTACAGTACCAAAGATTAGTTGAAGGAAGGGAATGATAAGGGTTAACGTGAAGAGCGAGAAGAAGGCAGCGAATATGTTGGCAACAATACTTGTCGCAGCTTTCCATTTATATGGGTATATGAAACGAAAAATCTTCAGGAAGTTACTCATTTTACTTAAGTCTATTTAAAGTTCTATACCAGTATAGTTATAAGGTGTAATCTGTTTAAGTTCATCCTTTACCTTCATGTCTATTGGAAGTGTATCGATAAACTCAAATAATTCTTCCTTGGTAATCGGTTTGTTCGTTCTAGTTAGCTCCTTAAGGGTTTCGTAGGGGTTTGAGAAACCTTCACGGCGAAGGATTGTTTGGTATGCTTCCGATATCACCAACCAGTTTTTTTCAAGGTCGGCATTTATTGCTTGTGGATTTACAACCAGTTTGTCTAATCCTTTCTGAATGGCTTTTATTGCAAGGATTGTATGTGCGAAAGGTACACCAATGTTTCGTAACACTGTGCTGTCGGTCAGATCACGCTGAAGGCGTGAGATGGGGAGTTTGGCTGAGAGGTGCTCGAAAAGGGCAATTGCCATTCCCAGGTTCCCCTCTGCATTCTCAAAGTCGATTGGGTTTACCTTGTGGGGCATGGCCGATGAGCCCACTTCCCCTTCTTTGAGGCGTTGCTTGAAGTAATCCATCGAAATGTAGCTCCAAATATCGCGACAAAGATCGATTAGTATAGTGTTGATTCGCTTTAGGTTATCGAATGTGGCTGCCAAATTATCGTAGTGCTCTATTTGGGTTGTTACTTGTGAACGTTCAAGTCCTAATGTTTTGTTAACAAAGGCATTGGCAAATTCAACCCAGTCAACTTGAGGGTATGCAGCATGATGAGCATTGAAATTTCCGGTTGCTCCACCAAACTTGGCCGATACGGGTATCTTTCTTAGTAAATGGAGCTGCTTATTGATTCTTTCAATGAATACAGCAATCTCTTTCCCTAAGCGAGTGGGCGATGCTGGTTGACCATGGGTTCTTGCAAGAATGGGAATCTCGGACCATAAGTTTGCCAATTGCTCCAGCTTGTCAACTAGTTGATCTAGGAGCGGATAGTAAACCTCATGACCAGCATCGCGAAGCATACAAGGGAACGCAGTATTATTAATATCCTGGGAGGTTAACCCAAAGTGAACAAATTCTCGGTATTCCGAAATCTTTAGCTCGTCGAATTTCTCCTTTAAGAAGTATTCAATAGCTTTTACATCATGGTTTGTCCTCTTTTCAATAGCTTTCACTCTCTGAGCCTCATCTGTTGAAAGATTACGGTATATAGCTCTTAACTTCTCAAATGCTGAACTATTTATTGATTCTAACTGTGGCAAAGGGATCTCACAAAGGGCAATAAAGTACTCAACCTCAACGAGAATCCGATATTGAATGAGTGAAAACTCCGAGAAGTAAGCGTCAAGACTGCTTAGCGAATCGCGATACCTTCCATCGATAGGTGAAATGGCTGTTAAGGATGATAGTTCCATGCTTATTATAAATGTTTAATATCTTGCAAAGTTAACAATCATCAAACAACGTAAAAACCTTTTTATTGCATAATACATTGATACCAACATTAAGTTTTTGAAATTCAATTTTTAGCTAACTTCGCCGTTAAGTATTAATGTTATTTTTTTGCTAAGCTTCATATTAAAATGTCAAACAGGGTTAAGGTTTCAGCGGTTTCTTATTTAAACACTGTTCCATTCATTTTTGGATTGAGAAATAGTGACATTCAGGATTTGATAGACCTTACGCTCGATGTACCTTCGGAATGCACACGTAAGTTGATTAATGACGAGGTTGAGCTGGCACTTGTTCCCATTGCAACAATGCTTAATGGTCAGTCATTTAATATTATTAGCGATTATTGTATTAGTGCCGTGAATAAGGTTAGAACGGTTGTTCTTTTGAGTAACTCCCCATTACAAGAAATTGAATCGATTGCCCTTGATGGTCATTCTCTAACATCAAATATATTAGTTAAAATACTTGCCAAAAACCATTGGAAGAAAGATATTCATTGGCTGTCGGAGACCGATAGCACAACTCACCATATTAGTAAGCAGGAAGGGATGGTTGCCATAGGCGACAAGGTTTTCTCCCTCGAATCAAGGTTCACTTACAGCTACGACCTAGCCCATGAATGGAAGGCTATGACAGGGTTACCAATGGTATTTGCTGTTTGGGCGTCTAAACGAAATCTTGATAAAGATTTCCTTAATGCTTTTAATCAAGGATTAAAATACGGCATTGACAATATCCCAAAGCTACTTGAATCATGGAATAACCAGTTCTTGCCTATGCAACAAGCACATCGATACTTCACCGAGAATATATCCTATACCCTTGACTCTCAAAAAATAGAAGCTATATCCCTTTTCATATCTCTTTCAAGAGAGATTATAAACAACTAAACTTAAATATTAAAGCCATGAAATTATCAGCGTTTTTCATACTTTTCTTTACAATTCTTATCAGCACAGGGAATTTATCTGCAAGTAACGATTCTCTTACCCTCGATAAAAGAACGTTAATATACAAGATAAATATCAAGGAAGATATTATGCCCTCATCGTGGAGACAAATTCAAAGGGGATTTGCTGAAGCAAAAGAGCAAAACATTGACATAATGCTTATACATTTAAACACTTACGGTGGTATGGTTAATGTTGCCGATTCAATAAGAACGAAAATATTGAATAGCGATATACCTGTTTGGGTCTTTATCGATAATCAAGCTGCTTCGGCTGGTGCTTTAATCAGCATAGCTTGCGATAGTATTTACATGCGAAAGGGTGGAAGCATTGGTGCTGCTACTGTGGTGAACCAAACAGGAGAGGTAGCTCCCGATAAGTACCAATCGTTCATGAGAGGTACTATGCGTGCAACCGCTGAAGCAAAAGGGAAAATTGTTGTTATTCAGAGTGGTGATACCATTGAAAAATGGCGTCGTGATCCAAGAATCGCAGAAGCGATGGTTGATCCATCGGTAGAGATTGAGGGGCTAATAGATGAAGGGAAAGTGTTAACTTTCACAGCCGATGAAGCAATGGAATGGGGGTACTGTGAAGGGAAGGCAGAGTCGGTTGACGATTTACTGAAAATGGTTGGTATTGATAATTACACTGTAGTTGAATTCAAGCCAACCCTGATGGACAAGATAATTGGGTTTTTAACTCACCCCATGATTTCGGGCTTACTGATAATGCTTATCATCGGTGGAATATACTTCGAGTTGCAAACACCAGGTGTTGGCTTCCCTCTTGCTTTGGCTGTACTAGCTGCTATAGTATATTTTGCACCCCTTTACCTCGAGGGCATGGCCGAGCACTACGAACTGATTATTTTCATTATAGGTCTAGTGCTGATAGCAGTTGAAATTTTTGCTATTCCAGGCTTTGGTATCACTGGGATTAGTGGTATCGTGTTGATTATTATTGGATTAACCCTAGCAATGATTGATAACGATATATTTCGTAACATTCGACCATTCTCGTGGGTTGAAATCCTGCGACCTCTAGTGGTTGTTTCGCTATCGCTCTTTTCTGGTTTAGTGGTATCTATATTTCTTAGCAGAAAGTTTATCTCTTCACCACTCTTTCCAGGTCTTTCGCTAAACTCGAGTTTAACTCAAGAAGAAGGTTACGTTGGAGTTGATATACATCAAAAAGAGATGTTAGGTAGGTTTGGAATTTCTGTTAGCGTGCTCCGTCCTTCTGGAAAGGTTGAGATAGATGGGGAGATTTTTGACGCTATTTCTGAAGAAGGATTCATTGGAAAGGGCGAGGAAGTAAAGGTTACAAAGGATGAGGCAGGACAAATATACGTTGAGAAGAAGAAGTAGCCGATTTATTATCCCAGCTTTAGATTTGCATACTTGAGAATAAGGTTTTTCTTTCCAGACGATTTAAAATCGATAACGGCTTTTCGATTCTGGCTGTCACCCTCCACTTCAATCACTGTACCTGGGCCGAACTTATCGTGAATGACCAGCATCCCTGCCTCAATTTGATTTCCGATGGCAGATGTACCAACAGGATCGTTGCTGCTATTTGTATTGGTACTTACTCTAACCAACTTGCGATTATAAATTGAATCGATACGGGTTTGAGGTTGTTCTTTCTTGTACGTATTTCGTTTGGGTTCAGAGTCGGACCAAAAGTCTTTGCTGTCAAGCTTCGTGTTAAAGGATGGTGTATTGTCTTCCTGCACTTCCTGTATTTCAACCCACTCAGGGTCAATTTCATTGATAAACCTACTGGGTATGCAATTAGAAAGATCGCCCCAACGGTAGCGGAGTTGAGCATAGGATATGGTAACCTGCTTTGCAGCCCGAGTAAGAGCAACGTAAAAAAGCCTCCTTTCTTCCTCAAGCTCCTCAATGGTACCAAGTGAAAGTTTGGAAGGGAATAGTTCCTCTTCGACCCCAGCAATAAAAACATAGTCGAACTCCAACCCCTTTGCAGAATGGATGGTCATTACCGATACTTTATTCTTATCTTCAGGCTTCTCAGTATCTGCATCTGTTAGTAGAGATACACTTTCAAGGTAATCGGCAAGGGATATGGTTTCAGTGTTGCCTTCGTATTTTTGGTTGTCGATAAACTCTTTTATCCCATTAAGCAATTCTTCAATATTCTGAAGTCGAGCAATACCCTCGAAGGAATTATCGGCTTTGAACTCCCGGATTATGCCAGTAGCATTTGTAATAGCATAAGCTATTTCGTAGGCATCGGAGGTGAATACTTTGCTACGGAATCCATCGATTAGAACGCAAAAATCGGATAGTTTTTTTAGGGTGTTGGGTTTAATTCCAGGGTTTACAGTTGCGAGTTTACAAATTGTAGTCCAAATACTTTGGTTGCTAGTATTGGCTTCGCCCTCAATTCGTTCCATGGTCGTTTCGCCAATCCCACGGGTTGGAAAATTGATGACTCGCTTCATCGACTCATCGTCGTGAGGATTGATGATTACCCTAAAGTATGCCAGCACATCCTTTATTTCCTTGCGTTGGTAGAACGAAAGGCTACCAAATACCTTGTAAGGAATGTTTCGCTTACGGAGCGATTCCTCAAAGATCCTCGATTGTGCATTTGTTCTGTATAGTATTGCAAAGTTTTTGAATTCAACGTGCTCTCGATGAACGATTTCGTTTATTGCCGATGCAACCAAATACCCTTCCTCATGATCGTTGTATGCCCGGACTACTTTTACCTTTTCGCCCTCAACGTTGGCTGAGAAGGCTACCTTTTGTATTTGCTTCTGATTCTTTGCAATAATGCTGTTGGCAGCATTTACTATTGTTTTAGTGGAACGGTAGTTCTGCTCAAGTTTAAAAAGCTGATAGTTTGGATAATCCTTTCGGAAGTTGAGGATGTTCTCAATTTTTGCACCACGAAAAGAGTATATGCTTTGTGCATCATCGCCAACTACGCAAACGTTTCTATGCAGTTCAGCAAGCCTTTTCACAATCAAGTATTGGCTATAGTTTGTATCTTGATACTCATCAACCAGGATGTACTTGAATTTATTCTGATACTTTGTCAGTACCTCTGGGAAATCACGAAACAGGATGTTTGTATTGATGAGCAGATCGTCAAAATCCATTGCAGCTGCCTTATAGCATCGCTGGGCATACAAGGCATAAATCTTTGCTATCTCAGGTTTACGGGTTTGCCTATCTAACCCGGTGAGTTGAGCATTTGATGCGTATGCCTGAGGGGTGATTAGGTTGTTCTTGGCAGCTGAAATTCGTCCAAAAACCTCGCCTGGTTTGTAAACCTGCTTGTCTAGCTGAAGATCTTTTATTATGGATGATATAAGACTCTTAGAATCAGTAGTATCATATATTGTAAAACTTTTAGGGTATCCAAGCTTTTCTGCTTCGATTCGGAGGATATTCATAAACTTCGAATGGAAGGTTCCCATCCAAAGTTGTCGGGCAACGTTCTCATCAACTACCTTTGCGATACGTGCTTGCATCTCTCTTGCAGCCTTATTGGTGAAGGTTAGAGCCAGAATGCTCCACGGGGACACCCCTTGCATTAGCAGATGCGCTATACGAAGGGTTAACACACGTGTTTTCCCCGAGCCAGCAGCAGCAATTACAAGTGTAGGTCCTTCAGATTGGGTTACAGCATCCCTTTGAACAGGGCTTAGTCCTTCAAGGTAATTCATTTAGATTAAAATTGGGCAACAAAAATACCCCTGTAATCTTTTTATTCCAAAAGATTTGCCCTAATGTTATTAACATGTTGTTCAGATATTCATTTTATCTAACTCTAAACACAATACAAAAAACTGAAACTTTCAACCCTTTCAAATAATTACAGGTCAAAAAAATCGTTTCATTACTTTGAATGTTGGTTTTACGATTACCGTTTGCATAAAAATAACTATTATTGTAGTCCGTTTTTTTAAAGTTTATCACCATAAGAAATGCATAGTTCAAGATTTTTTTCAGCCATTCTATTAATGCTAGCCACAATATCCTTGTGCAGCACTACCAAGGCACAAATATTCGCACCTGGTAGAGGATGGGAGGGGATCACCCAGTATGATGTTGATACTGTTCCTTCTGATCCCATCTTTGTTTTTTTTGTTGATACCCAGCGAAGTCTGAGGGCACAATTCTCCGATTCATCAGCATCAGAATACAAGTGGTTTAAGTATAACCCAAACATGCCTTATGTAGATCGTTTTCAGGTTATTGATAATGCTTTTGATTCAACTTTGCTTGATATTGAGCGAGGAGGTTATCAGGTTCAGGTAACCAGGTTGAGCGACGATAGCATTCAAGTTTACAGGGCATGGGTAATGATTGACGATGTGTCGCTGGCAGGTTTAACGGTTGAGAGCAATAGATGCGAAATACTTATTCTTGAACTGCTCACATTGCCCGATAATTTTTACGAGATAAACTATTCCGATTACTACTTTAAGTACTACGATATTACTACGAACAATCACAGGACTAAATCGGTTTTAGGGAATCAAGGGTATTTCGGAGACTACACATTTCGCGCTGACCCAGCGGATGTACCTGTAGATGAACTTCCTCCTTTTTTAGAGAACTCCCATAAAATTGATATTTCATTCGAGAATAGTGTAAATGACACATATCATGGACCGTTGGTTGATGCTAAATACAAATTAACTGTTCATACACCATTTGGAAGAGGCAATCTTGAGGTTGAGACCGATGTTATTCCAGCTATTTCTACAAAGATTGATCTTTCAGTTTTCTTCAAAATTGATGGGCAATGGGAAGAACAGAATCAAGATTCTCCCAACGGAGAAGCACTCCTTGAGGTTAAGCTGGAAAGTAAGGCAGAGAATTCAGATTTTGTAGTATGGGAACTTGACAAGGTGCTTAAGGTTAGCCCATTATATACAAAAACCATTTGGGCAGATAGCATGTCATTCGGAAATTCAAACGAGGTGTACCTTCCAAAGGCACTTCTAGTTCCTGGATATTATAAAGTTGAGCACACCGCAAAGAATACCAGTTCGGGTTGTGTCGATCGGGTGTCTTTCCCTTTCGATGAGTTTCAATTTATTGAGGTAGATTCATCGCTTTTCAATGAGAATGCCATTCCGAATGTTTTTACACCAAATGGAATGAACCCTGTTTTCGTATTCGTAAGCCCACCAACCAACATTCGATCCATTGAATTCTTTAGAATTCGCATCTTCAGCCGATGGGGCAAGCAGGTATATCACTACATAGGCGATCCCAAGGAGTGGGAGGGATGGAATGGTAAAATTGATGGCACAAAAGGTGATGCTGCACCAGGTGTTTACTACTTCATAATTGAGGCCAGGGGATGGGATGGCCAACGTTTCCGCGAAGGAAGCTATAAGGGGTTTCTTCATCTGTTCAGATAGTTGGACTTCTTTGTCCTTGCATGTTGCAGCCTAGTTGGTTTTTTATTCCAATAATTTCATTCGTCAAAAAAACGGTGATATTAAGCATATCTGTTAAAAAGTTTCATAAATTTGATTGGGACTAAAATACAACTATATGCTTAAAGAAACTGTTACCCAGTATCTTGAGGATACTATTCGCAAGAATTGGGAGTATAAGGCGCTATCAGACTATAGAGGCGATAGCTTTACCTATAGTGATGTTGCACAGATTATTCAACGTTTGCACGCATTCTTCGATGCTGCTGGCGTTAAGCCTGACGATAAGATTGCCCTACTTGGCAAGAACTCTGCCCGTTGGTGCACTGTTTATCTTTCGGTTGTATCGTACGGAGCGGTTATTGTTCCAATCCTGCCCGATTTCAAACCGGCAGATGTTCAGGAGATAGTTAATCATTCCGATTCGGTTCTTCTTTTTGCTGAGCAATCACTCTTCGAAGCTATGGACTTTGAAAAGATGCCAGCCCTGATGGGAGTACTTCGCATTAACGGTTTTTCGGTGCAGGCAAAACGAAGCGATAGCTTTATTAGTGCCATTGAAACGACTCTACTCGATAAGCCATCGGAATGGAAAGAGTCACCAAGAAACGATATATTTAAGTTACCTCAGATTCCAAACGAAAAACTTGCTGTAATCAGCTACACATCTGGCACAACTGGTTTTGCAAAGGGAGTAATGATTCCCCACAATAGCCTTGCAGCTAATATCCGCTATGCTCAACGAAACATGCCCCTTAACTCTGGTGACAGGATTGTTTCGTTTCTTCCACTAGCTCACACCTTCGGTTGTGCCTTCGAGTTTTTATTCCCATTCACTCTTGGTTGCGACATAACCATACTAACAAAAACTCCCTCACCTCAGGTTATTGTTCAAGCATTTCAAGAGGTTAAGCCTTCTCTTATCCTTTCAGTTCCTTTGGTAATTGAAAAGATTTTCAAGAAACAAGTTCTCCCGGCTATAAGCAAGCCAACCATGAAGGTGTTGCTTAAAATACCCTTATTAAACAATCTTATCCTGAAGAAAATTCGCACAAAGCTCGTTACTGTTTTTGGGGGCAACTTTAGGGAACTAGTACTTGGTGGAGCACCCTTCAATCAGGAAACCGAGAGTTTCTTTAAGCGATTGAAATTCCCTTTTACAGTTGGCTATGGAATGACCGAGTGTGGACCTCTTATTAGCTACCTAAACTGGAGGGAGAATAAGCCAGGAGCATCGGGTAGGGTTGTTGATACCCTTGAGATTAAGATTGACTCAAGCAACCCAGAAAAGGTAGCTGGTGAAATAATGGTTAAGGGCGAGAATGTAATGTATGGGTATTACAAGAATCAAAAGGCTACCGAAGAGGTGCTAGATAGCGACGGCTGGCTGCATACTGGTGATTTGGGCCTTATTGATAAGCAAGGTAATATATTCATAAAAGGTAGGTTAAAGAGCCTATTGCTTGGTGCCAGTGGAAAGAATATTTACCCTGAGGAGATAGAGTCAATCCTTAACAATAAGTTTGGGGTAGGTGAGTCGGTTGTTGTTCAGCGCAACGACAAGCTTGTTGCCTTAATTTACCCTGATATGGATTTTGTGCAGAAGGAAAACCTTTCCAATGAAACACTTCAATCGCTCTACGAAGGGTATAAACGAGAAATCAACCAACAACTACCTAGTTACATGAATGTTTCTCAGGTTGTTATTCATCCCGAAGAGTTTATAAAAACCCCTAAGAGAAGTATAAAAAGGTATCTTTATAATTGAGTTAGGGGCAATTATGACGGAAATCGCAGAATATCTGATACATACATTATAATCCGACATTTAGAATTCCATAAAGTGTAGTTGAAAATCGGAAAAATATAACATCCTGATTATTAAACAAAAAAACAGAAAGACAATAAAAGAGAATAACAAAAATTTGATTTTTGTTCCATTATTAGTTAACTTTGTCGTATGGAACGAAAACGAAAACTAATATTCTTCAGAAACCACTTCAAAGAGTTCTT
>CAYZSD010000039.1:0-16174 GCA_964481075.1 uncultured Rikenellaceae bacterium
AACGTGGGATAAATCCCAGCCCCGCTCACCCAAACTGGTCACACCCCCAGCCGTTTGTTTAAATATCAGGCTACCAAGCACCAATCTCTGCTTGTAGTCCAACCATTTCAGGATATCTTAACTTTTTCGAAGGATCAACCATACTCGATTTCTCAACCCCATCAATTAGATAGGAATAAGCCGCCCCAAAGCTAGGTTCGTTTAAATCGCCAAAGGGGAAGTTAATACCGTCGAATTGCTCGATATCAACAGGTATGCCATCATAGTAGTAACCCTCTCCGTTAGCATTTACAATTGCAAAGCAAATTGGAACGAATGCCCAATCGAAGAGATTCGATGTGAAAAGATACATTCCAACAGGCTTTCCGTAAGTTGTTGTACCAACAAGAACTACCGGCATAAGAGGGTTTAAGCCATTGATTAGTAGTTCGCTAGCCGAAGCCGAACTGCCTGTGGTTATGAAAACAATTCTGTTCAACAAAATCGAATTAGGCTTTTCCTCAACGAATAAGTATGAGTCCCTCTCTGTTTGCTTATCATTGTGAACAAACTTTCCAAATACCTCACCGTTTGCAATTTTCCCAGCAATCAGCCCACCCAAGTGGGTTGCAACGTCAACCAAACCACCCGTGTTATACCTTAAGTCAACAATAACATCAGAGACCCCATTGGTAATGAACTTGTTAAAAACGGAGTTTACCTCTTCTGTAGTATTCTCAATAAAACCTTTCAAAACGAAGTAACCGATTTTGTTGCTACCAACACTATATGTGCTGTCCATTAGAACGGTATTCATTGCAACCACCCTTTTTGAGAAGGATTGGGTAACAGTTTCCCCACTATGATTGATTAGGGTGAAGGTTTTATTTACACCTGAAACGGCTGGACCAAAAAGGTCGGAGATGTTGCTTGGGGTTGGGACAACGTTGTCGATTTTTGCTATCTGCCAACCGCGATCAACACCCGCAGACCTAAGAGGAGAGTCCCTAAAAATAAATGAAATCCATAGCCTGTTGTCCCCATCAAAGGCCGTTCCAAACCCAAATCCAACATATTCGCCTGCCTGATAGTAGGCAGCAAGAGCCTGCTTGGTTGTGATGTAGCTCCATCTATCCAATGGTTTATATCTAAGGGCTTCAAGGAGTTCTACTGGTGAAGGGTAGTTGGTTGGAGTTATGCTGGGCATCTCGTTGTACCAAAGGTAGTAGTCTATCATGGTTGAGTATAGAACCTCATTGGCAAGTTCGTTACTATTGGTTTGGGGCTCATCCTCCTCTTTGCAACCGGTTGCAAAAAGAAAACCAACCAAGAATAGTAAACATAAGTAGAAGTACTTAGTGTTCATGCTATTAGCTGCTTTTGTATTTTAGTTTTACATTGTTAACCTGTTGAAATATAATGCTCCCTACAATAATCACCAGCCCTACGATAGTTGTCCAGATAATCCTTTCTCCAACCACGAGATTGATAAAAACCAGGGAAAGAAAGGGAATAACATATATCACATTTCCAAGCTTAGCTTTAGAGTTTGTAAGGCTCAACGCTTTCAACCACAGCACAAAGGTAATACCCATTTCGAAAGCACCAACATAAATTGAACCAAAAATTCCCAGAAGATTTATTGACCAAAAGTCGTTGAAGAAGAAACCTGCTGCGAAAGAGAAGATAGTTGCAAAGCCAAAGTTTAGAAAAAGCCTTGAAACCTGATCAATTTTTGAGGGTCGAAGGTTTAGAATCCAGTAAAGCGCCCATATCAGCGAGCTGAAAAGGGCAAGGAAAACTCCAAGGGGACTTTCAATTCCTTGAAAAGAAAAATTACCTTGAGAGGAAATTAGGATTACTCCCAAGAAACTGATAATAAGCGATAAAATGCTTTTAGTGGTTAACTTTTCTCCAAGCATTGGAACAGAAAGTAGAACAAGCACTAAAGGCCATATAAAGTTAAGTGGTTGAGCCATTTGTGCTGGAAGTAACTCGTATGCTTTGAAGAGAATAAAGTAGTAGGCAAATGGATTGATAAAACCAAGAACGATAGAAGGATAGATTTCTTTGCGTGGTACTGCCAATAGCTCCTTAAACTTCCCTGTAATCAGAACTATACCAAAAAGAATGATGGTTGAAAAAAAGGAAGACCAAGCAAGAAGTTGAACGAAATTGATGTGTCTGAGGGTAAGCTTAAATGCTGTTGCTGCAGTTCCCCAGAAAAGAATGGTGAGTGCTGCAAAGATATATGAAAGGGAAGTTTTATTCATAAAGTTTTAGAGTCAGTATTAGGTTGTTAGATAAAGACAAAACACAGTAAATCTGTGTCCATTATTTGCACACATGAAGAGAATGAAGAAAAAAAAAGTTGTGTTAGCTAAAGGAAACAATTAATCCTTCACCTTTGCCACAAAAAACTCTCTATTCAACCTTGCTATATGAGTAATAGAGATTCCTTTTGGGCATTCTGCTTCGCATGCGCGGGTGTTTGTACAACCACCAAAGCCCAGATCGTCCATCTTGGCAACCATTTTTTTCACCCGGTCGGTAGCTTCGGCCTTGCCCTGTGGAAGCAAGGCTAGCTGCGAAACCTTTGCAGCGATGAAGAGCATTGCCGAAGAGTTTTTACATGCTGCTACACATGCACCGCAACCTATACACGATGCAGCATCGAAAGCCTCATCGAAATCTTTTATTGGAACGGGAATGTTGTTGGCATCCTGGGCTGCACCAGCATTGATGGAAATGAACCCTCCTGCCTGCATAATCTTCTCGAAGGCGTTGCGGTCAACCATCAAATCCTTGATTACCGGGAATGATGCTGCCCGCCAAGGCTCGATGGTAATTGTTTCACCATCCTTGAACTCTCGAAGGTGCAGCTCGCAGGTTGTGGTTTTCCCCATCTGACCATGTGGGCGACCGTTGATGTATAGGCCACAGCATCCGCAGATACCCTCACGGCAATCGTGTTCAAAGGCAACGGGATCTTCGCCTTTTATAACGAGTTGGCTGTTCAGGTAGTCGAGCATTTCAAGAAAAGACATCTCTGGTGAGACGTTATCCAGGGGGTAGGTCTCAAACCTTCCTTTGGATTTGGCATCCTTCTGCCGCCATATCTTGAGTGTTATCTTCATAATCGTATCAGTTTATTACTTCTAAAATCACAAATCGTTAATCATAAATCTTAAATCCTCAAGAGATTCTACTTATAACTTCTCTCTTGTGGTTTCACATACTCAAAAACAAGGTCTTCCTTGTGTAGTTCTGGGGTTTGGTCTTTACCCTTGTATTCCCAGGCGGCCACATAAGCAAAGTTGGTATCATCGCGTTTTGCCTCGCCGGTTTCTGTTTGGCTCTCCTCACGGAAGTGAGCGCCACAACTCTCCTTTCTGTTAAGAGCATCAGCACAAAGCAGTTGAGCTAGTTCAAAGTAATCGGCTACTCTTCCTGCTTTTTCCAATTCCTGATTAACACCCTCGGTTGTTCCTGTAACCTTTAGGTTTTTCCAGAACTCTTCTTCCAATTCCTTGATGAGAACCTGAGCCTTTTTCAATCCCTCCTCGTTGCGGTACATCCCGCAGAAGTCCCACATAATCTTGCCCAATCGCTTATGGAACGATGTGGCAGTTTCTTTTCCGTTGATTGCTAGGAGTTTTTGAATTCTATCCTTTGCTTCCTTCTCCACAGCGTCGAATTCAGGTGTATTTGTTTGGAACTTTGGAACCTTAATTTGGTCCGAAAGGTAGTCGGCAATAGTGTAGGGGAGGATGAAGTAACCATCACCGGCGCATTGCATCAGTGAGCTGGCTCCAAGGCGGTTTGCTCCGTGGTCGGAGAAGTTCGATTCGCCAATGGCGAAAAGGCCTGGGATGGTGGTCATCAGGTTGTAGTCAACCCATAAACCGCCCATGGTGTAGTGCCCCGCAGGGTAGATGCGCATTGGACTTTTATAGGGATTTTCGCCTGTAATCTTCTCGTACATCTCGAAAAGGTTGCCGTACTTATTCTCAATAGCTTTTTGACCCTGCTTCTGAATGGCGTCACGGAAATCGAGGTAAACCGATAGGCCGCTGTCACCAACGCCGTACCCTGCATCGCATCGTTCCTTTGCTGCCCTTGATGCAACATCGCGGGGGACAAGATTACCGAAGGCTGGGTATCGCCTTTCGAGGTAGTAGTCACGTTCCTCTTCTGGAATATCGTTGGGGTTACGCTTGTCGCCCTTCTCCTTTGGCACCCATACACGTCCATCGTTCCTGAGCGATTCGCTCATAAGCGTAAGCTTACATTGGTATTCGTTTAATACTGGGATAGAAGTTGGGTGAATTTGAATAAAACTAGGGTTTGCAAAGTAAGCACCACGTTTGTGTGCCTTCCAGGCGGCCGAGCCGTTGGAGTTAACAGCAAGGGTTGAGAGGTAATATATTGTGCCATAGCCACCAGTGGCTAGTACTACCGCATGGGCTGAATGTCGCTCAATTTCTCCGGTGATAAGGTTTCGTACAACAATTCCTCTTGCTCTTCCTTCTACAACTACTATATCGAGGAGCTCGCGGCGTGAGTACATGGAAACTGAACCAGCCTGTATTTGACGTGTTAATGCACCGTAGCCACCAAGCAGGCACTGTTGTCCTGTTTGCCCCTTTGCATAGAAGGTTCTGCTTACCTGAACGCCTCCGAAGGAGCGATTGTCGAGCAGTCCGCCGTAATCGCGGGCAAAAGGAACGCCAATGGCAGTGTAATGGTCAATTACCATATTGCTCACCTCGGCGGCACGGTAAACATTTGCCTCGCGTGCACGGTAGTCGCCCCCTTTGAGCATGTCGTAGAAGAGACGGTAAACGCTGTCACCATCATTCTTGTAGTTCTTGGCAGCGTTGATACCACCTTGTGCAGCAACGGAATGGGCGCGGCGGGGTGAATCCTGATAGCAGAAAACCTTTACATTGTATCCAAGCTCACCTAATGTTGATGCTGCACCTGATCCTGCTAAACCTGTACCAACTACAATGATATCTAACTTCTTTCGATTTGCTGGGTTGACAAGCTTGAGCGAATTCTTATGCTTCGACCACTTCTCGGCAAGTGGACCATCGGGAATCTTTGAATTGAGTTTGCTCATATTTAGTGTGTTTTTTGTCACATTTTCAATGTTTTTACTAGCCTAATATCCAGAAATACAAGGGGATAATTGTGAATCCTACAGCAACGATTACAGCGTAAATGGTTGAAATAACTTGTAGCCTTTTTATCCAAATACTATTGTTTAACCCAATGGTTTGGAATGCACTCCAGAAGCCGTGGCTAAGGTGAAACCCCAGAAAAATTGCCCATGCAATGTAGAGAATACTGTACCACCAGTAGTTGACAAAGAATTGTGAAACCAAGCTATAAGAGTTGTGCATTTCAACCCCATTGTAGGTTACTGTTTCAACAACCCCAAACCGTAGCTTAATAAAGAAGTTAACAAGATGAATTACAAGAACAATGAATACGATTGTGCCCAGTACAAACATGTTCTTCGACGACCAAGTAGTAAGTTCGTTTGTCCCCGTTTTTGCGTAAGCAATTGGTCTGGCTCTTCGATTCTTTAAAGTAAGGATTATAGCATATACAATGTGGAAAATAAAACCAAATGCCAACAGATACTCAACCACTTTTAGCAAAGGTGTGGTTGCTAGAGTATGTGCTGCCATGTTGTAAAGCTTACCATCATCGGGTACAAGAAGTAGAAGGTTGGTAGTAAGGTGTACAAGTAAAAAAAGCATCAGAAAAACTCCAGAGATGCTCATTATCAGTTTTTTGCCTAATGAAGAATTAAAGATACTATTCATAGGTTTAGGTTTAGAAGTTTTGGTTATCAAGTTACAATATTTGATTAAACACAAGTTTAGTTACACAAAAAAAACTTTGTGTTATACAGCATAATAATACTAGATGGAAGAGGGTTGACTTAACCAATCAATTTGATGTATCTATCCTTTATTGCTTTAAGTCTATCAGCAGTAAGGTTCTCTCTGTAAATTCTAACAAGGTCGGTGATTGACCCATTTTCGTAAAAGTAAGCTGTTGCTGCATCGAAGTAAAGGAGGTCGGTGTCGAATCTAACTTCTGTGGTAAGTTTTTTAAAATCCTCCCAACCAATGAACTCAGGAATTGCAAAGTATCCGAAGTTGGGATGCCCTTCTTCAAGGTAAATACCTTCACCAACAGGTATCAGGTTGAAGAAACGTCTAAGTTTTATCATGGCCATTTCATTCTGAAACGATTTCACCTTCTTCTTGTAAGTGATGCCGTGTTCCAGATAGACTTTTTGTAGGGTAGCTATTTTATCGTAGTTAGGGATATTAAGGAATCGGATAACGTGACAGGTTTGATTGAATAAGCTAACTGTACCAGTAACGGCGTCAATATGATATTTAACTTGTTTTTGTACTTTTAGTGTGGTTCGCAGAAGGGTTTCAAGCGAAACGAAATCGGCGGACACTAAATAAAGAATTTGGGGGCGAGTAGAATACTGTACCTGGCTATAGTAGCCAAAGAAAGGTGAGACGGCTTCGAGGACACAGGTGTTACTCATAAGAATGTCGTTATCAACACACGACAAAGGCTCTTCTTTGGTTATCCCACCATAACGCTCAATGATTCTTTGTGTTGCCATAGCTAGTTGGTTTTGTTAGTGATGAAAGATAATTGCTGTAGAAACAAAGAATATATTCCTATCATCAAAAATAAAATATTATTGGTTAAATATCAATACTTTGAATGGAATATCTTCGGTATTTCCAAAAAATAAGGACTCACAATGATTTAACAAAAAGCATTGAGGCTGTCTAAAAAGTCTTTTTTATCTGATTTTTAAACTTATCCCTTCACGTTTGACTTTTTTAGACAGCCTCAATGACTAGCTATTTCACAATTAATTTATTTTTCAGTGACTTTCCATTAACGGCTATTTCAACAATATAGATACCCTTCGAAAGTTTTGATACATCAATGGTTGCATTTTGGCTTCCATTGACAATTCGCTCCATCACAATTTGACCATGTATGGTATAGAAACGAATTAGAGCTTCACCTTTAATGTCCTCAAGCCCTACGATATTTACCAGGCCGTTGGTTGGGTTTGGATAAATCAATATGCTTATACCATCGATAGTAGGAGCAGAGGTTCCATCGAGAACTGTAAGCGGTACAATTTGAGAATGAGTTGCCAATGAATCGTCGGCAACAGTTACAGTAAACTCGGTTTGACCATAGTAACCATTTAGGACGTTAATGGTTAAAATGTTCTCAACAACGTTGAAGTGAAGGTTTGGATTGCTGGAAGTTGCATTGAATGTAAAAATATAGGAATCAATGTCGGTTGCACTAAGGGCAAGGACAAGGCTTTTGTTATTGTACATGGTTTGGTCTTCAATTTCAGAGAGAACCGGTGCATCGTTAATAGGCAGTACGTTAAGAACAAATTGTTGGGCAATAGTTTTTAATCCATCGTTCACGTAAACAGTTATATCGGATGTGCCATGCCTATCGGGCATGGGGGTAAATGTTACTGTTCTTTGAACCCCTGTGAGAGCAACTGCTGGTGAAATTGAAATACTGCTGGAACTGATTAGCTGTTGGTTGCTACTTTCTATCGTCACCTCTAGCAGATCTTGTGGGTCTGGATCGGTTGGGGCGAAAACAATTGTTTTTGGAGTATCCTCAAGTGTGGTAGCTGTTGGAATAGGGAGTAGCATGGGCATAGCATTCGATGCTTTGTATTTCAGCTTCAGCTGGTGGGTTGAGGTGTTGGTGTCGTCGGAAGCTGAAACATTCACAAAGAAATCGCCAGTATATCCCTGTGCAGGAGTTATGGATAGGTCACCTCCAGAGAAAACCATTTGATCAACAGCGTTTTCGGGTTCTGCTGTGAAGTTTATGCTTAGCTGATGGGTAGGTGTCTCCCTGTCAGTAATCAGAGCAGCCACCACACGGAGCGTATTGGGTAGGTAGAATAAGCTATCGGCCATGCGAATCTGAGGTGGTTGATTCAACGATTCCACTGCAAGGGTGAATTCTCTTGCTGTTGTTGTGGTGTCGTCGGTTGCAGATACAGATACAACCATGTTTCCATAAAATCCAATAGGAGGAATTAGCTGAAGGTCAACTTGGTTTGCTCCAACTGTGTTGAAACTGTGTGTTACACCAGGAACGCCAGTACCAATTGCCCATGCAATTGATGCTGGGGGAGTATCGGGGTCGGTGTAAGAGATTTGAACAGTAATTGGCTCTCCTTCAACCGTTTCTTGCTGTACAATGGGGTGAATAGTGGTTGGAACTTTTAGCTGCAGGTTGCCCACAAAGATTGAGTCGGCGTTGGACTCTTCTTTGCCATCGCGCTTGCTCTTACTCCCTTTGAATCCTATTCTATCGAAAAGAACTTCGGTGTCATTTCCAGAAGGTTTTTCATCATCATTGGGTTTAACCGGGGCAACGTATGTTGCGCGGTAGGTTACAATGGGATTACTTGGATCGTGGAATAGAAGTTCTAGCGCAGTTAGTTGACCATTTAGCTCTGGTGCATTGGTTATGAACACGTCGGGAGGTGTAGAGTTGTCGCCACCAACAATAAACGTAAAGACCACCTCAAGGGTATCGCCCCAGGTGATGTCAAGGTAGTCTCCTTTAGCAACAAAGGCATCGCTCTTTGTCGCTCCTTTCCCAGCAGCTAGGTTGGTGATATGAATAAGTGAAGGTGAAGACGTGCTCTCTAAGTCGAATACTCTATAAGGAATAACATCTTCAGTTGCACCGTGCTGTGAAGTGTATGTAAAGAGCATTCCACTTCCACCAATAGGAGATATAACACTAGGAAGCAGCCCTGTTCCGTTTCCATTGGCATCGGTAAGGAGGAAATCAATCTCGAGTTCGTCAATCGGATTGTCGATATCAGTCACCCAAGCAGAAAAGTCAAGGGTAACAGATGAACCACCTTGAGCATTTACCTCGGCAAACAGTGCTGTAGGACTATCGTTTACTGGATTGACATGGAAAAAGAGTTCAAGGTCTGGAGTCCAATCACCGTGGAAGTCTTGAGCTTGAAAAACGGCGTAGTCTGTTCCAAACCAATTCGGATTTGGGATGTAGGTTAGTGCAAGACCATTGATTGAAAGCGTCCCATTTGAGGGTGGAAGAATAATGTTATACTGAATATTCTCAATATCTGCCTCTCGGTCGTAAATTACAGGAATAAAGGTAGCTTGCGTATCCTCATCGAGGAAAATATCTCGAAGTGATACGTATGCTGTTTGGTTAACCATCTCCACATCAAACCAAATCATTAGTGGGTCCGAATCAAGACCGTTTGAATCAAGTTCGCGGGCAACAATGTAAACAAGGTCAGTCCCGTAGAAGTTTTCATTTGGAGTATAGGTATGGCTTACAGCATCGAATGTTCCTCCGAAGGGACCAAAAAGGGCTACCAGTTCAAGTTCGGAAGCGTATTCGCCATCAAGTTCATCGTTATAATCAATGTCTTGTACAACAACTGGAACGCTTTCCTGTGTTGAAATGTAGCGGTTTGGTATGCTAATAACTGGGGCATCATTGATAAAGTTAACATTAACAACAACCGATGCATCAGCAAAAAGTGGATTATTTCCAGGCTCTTTAACTCTATATTCGAACTGGTCAACACCAAAGAAATATGGATTAGGCGTGTAAATGAAAATACGTGATGACACCGGTTCTAGCACACCAAATTCGGGCAGAGTAAGAAGCTCGTAAATTAAACCAGAAGGCGTTTCTTGGTCTGTCCCCTGAAGTACAACCAAAACCGACTGGTTTTCATCTGTTTCCACAATAACATCGAGTGCTGTAGGTGGAGTATTTTGAGCGTAAACCCTTAAGGGTAATATTCTGGAGCTAATGTTTTCCTTATCGGTAAACTGAATGGTAATAGTATTTATTCCTGCCGAACCAATTGGAGGTGTGCCAGTTAGGTTCACACTTACCATTTGATTCGTGAATTTCAAACGTGCGACTCCATTTACAGCTCCCTGCAACGAAAGCCACGCTGGAGCATTGTTTAACGAAACAAGTAACGAGTCGCTATCAACGTCGAAAAACTCTAGTGAAGATGTATAAAGACTACCCTCGTAGGCAAATTCCAACGTGTTGGTTAATAGTACAGGGGAAAGCGTTGCTGCCTGAACATTTAGCGTGTACGATTGAACGATTGGTTGCTCAATTACACCGTCGGTAAGGGCGATAGATATGTTGTGAGTCCCAATGTCATCAACTATTGGAACACCAAACAGGAAGGCTGTTCCATTGGTTTCACCATGGTGAAGGGTAAGCCATTCGGGTTTGGTAATTGCTGAAAACGACATGTTGTCGCCATCTGGGTCGGTTGCAGTAATATTGTAAAGGTAAGTCAGATTTTCTACTGCACTAAGAGGAGGAATAGAAGTAAATGCGGGTGGATTATTTACCGGGTTTACAGTTACAACAAGGTTAAAAGTGTTGCTTTGGTCAATTCCATCGCTAATTCTTATAGGAACACTAAGTGTTCCACTAAAATATGGGACAGGGGTTATTGTTGTTCCACTAAGTAAATAGTTGTTTCCAGGGTAAACAATAAGTGTGTGTGTTTGACCAGGATCGGGATCAACATAGGTTATCATGCTAATAGTTAGCGTAATAGGTTGATTCTCGTTTGTTGCAATAGCCTGTTGTCCAGTAATAACAGGAGGTTTGTTAACATCCCTAACGTAAAGGTTTGCAAAGGCTGGGTTCGACAGTAGAACACCATCGCTTACAACAAGGGTGAATGTGAATGTTGTGTGCTGGTTAACTTCGGGGGCAATGAAGCTAAGGGTTGATTGGCTTAGGTCAAGCCCTTCAATTTCTGGCTGAACCGTCCATTGAAAGGTGAGTTGATCTCCATCAGGATCATAGGAGTTTGCACCACTTATCGTTACTGCTGCCCCTTCGTTTACAATCTGACTTTGCCCAACAACTGCAACTGGAGGTCTGTTTACGTTAACATTAAGAGATACCATGGCTGTTCCTCCTGGTAAAAAGAAAGGTGAACCTAAAGCATAAGTTGCCGTTACTGAGGTGTAAATCTGAAAACTTCCCACATCCCAAATCCTAAAGGAAATAGGGTTGCCTGGTGTATAACCATCAACTTCTGGTGTTGTGGGGTCATTCTTCGACACACGAATTTCAATGAAGTTTTGAATTACATTGGGTCTTACTGCTGCACCAACGCACACATCCCCATCGAAAACACCAATCTCGCTACCCGGTGGTATGCTGAGGCCGTTCACAGTAGCTGCTGTAACGTATATATTCATGTGATCTAGCCCGTTCCCCGACCATACCGGAACGAAGATGGAGGTCTGGGCAAGCGATGTTTGCCATAAAAGGGCAATGGCAATTAGTGTAAGTAATTTTTTCATAGTATTGTGTTTTAGTAAATTCATTAACGTGATGATATATTGGTTTGTGATTTTCATTTTAATGGTAATGCTTCATTCAAAAAGGCCAAAGGACTTTCAATGAAAGATAAGGAAGCCTTGGTGGAAAAACCCAAGGCCTCCTTTATCAATTAGTGGGAGTATATAACTCGTTGAGATTGATTTGCTCCCTTTGTTACTAGCTTAATGATATACACACCTGGAGGAACATTATTCTCCGAAGGAATCCATTCCACACTATGCTGTCCCCTCGAAAGGGGTTGATCAATAAGTTTGGTTACTCTTTGACCAAGCAAATTGAAAACTTCAATTTTCACAACATCATCGTTTCCAACGTAAAACGAAATTGTTGTACTGCTTGTTAGCGGATTTGGTGAAATCGAACCGAGGCGGGAAGCATCAGAAACAAAGGCAGCATCGGTTGTTACAACGCTAGCTTTTATGCCAATAATTGCCTTGCCTCCTTGTTCATAGGTTATTGCGGTTCCTGTAGTAGAGATAATTTCCACTTCGTGAGCAAAGTTCGAACTTTGGCAGTCCCAAACTTTAATTATTATTGGGTTGCCGTGTGTAAACCCATCAATTTTAGAAGTGAAAGGATCATTGCTTGTAGCAATTAGACGAATGGGGTTGATATTTGTTTCTGAAACAGTTGCAATTCCCACACAGATATCGCCATCGAATGCCGCTATCTGGGAACCAATTGTAAGGGGTTCTCCATTGAGCGTTGCATTAGCTATGTAAATGTTTTGGTGGTTAATACCAAATCCTTCCCACGAAGGGGTGAATACACTCTCATTTGCAATTTGCGATTTTACTGCATTCGGGCTCCATGCTGAACTTACCCTAACCCTGTAACCTTGACCAGGATTAAAACTACCAATTCTGTTAATCCACCCAAAACCCGGAAGTAGTTCAACTGCTGCGCCAGTCTGCGATTGAACTTTCTGTAAAATTCCTTCAGCAATTAAAGGCTGAACAGTAGCCAGCGCATCCTGAGAATAATGGAATGGGTATCCGGCTATGTTCCATCCAACATTGTAACTCCATGGGGCGTTTCCATCGGCATAGATCCCTTGTATGGCAAGCATTGTATTCTGAGAAACCTTTATCTGGTAACCCTGGGCTAAGCTAATCGTTCCAATATCGTTAACCCATTGTTCACCAACTTGTTCAATGGCGAAGCCAGCTTGATCTTGTACCTTTACAAGTACACCGATATCAATTAGTTGCTGTACAATTCCCAGCATATCAAGGCTTTCTGGAATTACATAGGATGAGAAAATGTTCCATCCTGCACTAAGTGGGATAACTTGTGTGATGAATCCCTGACCAGGTTCAAAGTATGCCGTTACTGTAACATCGCTATTTGGCATTGGGAAGGTGATAAATGGTTCGTAGCTTATAATCATTCCATAAGCTTCCCAGTATAAGAAGTCGTATCCTTCCGAAGGGAAAGCAGTGAGTTCTACAATCGCCCCTTCTTGGTATGGACCAGCACCAGTTACACTACCTGCCCCTTCTGGGCTTACAATAACTGTAAGCGTAAAGTAATTGCCTTGTGCTTCCTCAAAGTAAGCAGTAAGGGTAACATCGAGTGGAGGCATGGTATAGTTGAATAGGGGAGAGGTGCTTATCGTGAAACCTTCCTCATCCTTCCATGCAACGAATTGGTAACCACTATTAGCCTCTGCTAGAATAGTTACCTGCTCACCCTCAGAGTATTCACCAGAACCCCAAACATTGCCAGCATTTGAAGGATTGGCAATTAGTGTAAGAGTGAAAAACTCAGGTTGGATAACTTCGAAATGTGCGGTAAGTGAGATATCGCCTTCAGGCATTAAATAGACGAATGAAGGCTCTTCGCTAATTATCGCTTCGCCTTCAGCCCATAAAACAAACTGGAATCCCTCCGAAGCAAATGCCTCGATGTAAACATCCTCTCCTGCTTGGTAATCACCTGCACCGAATGTCACACCAGCACCTTCAGGCTCAACAAGAAGGGTAAGAGTAAAATACTCAGGTGGAATCACTTCGAAAAGTGCTGTAAGCGTGAGGTTCTCGTTTGGCATCGGGAACTCGAATACGGGTTCGGAGCTGATGCTCTCGCTATTGTAGAGCCAACCCACGAAAGCAAATCCCTGGTTTGGTGTAGCAGTAATAATTACTTGATCATCAGCCAGATACTCTCCATCACCAGTAACCACACCAGCCCCCTCGGGCTCAATAAGAAGGGTGAGGGTGAAGTACTCAGGTGGAATCACCTCGAAAAGTGCTGTAAGCGTGAGGTTCTCGTTAGGCATTGGGAAATCGAATACGGGTTCGGAGCTGATGCTCTCGCCATTGTGGAACCAACCCACAAAAGCAAACCCCTGGTTTGGTGTAGCAGTAATAATTACCTGATCATCTGCCAGATACTCTCCATCACCGGCAACTACACCGGCACCTTCAGGCTCAGCAAGAAGGGTGAGGGTATAGTAAACATTCTGACTCATTAGGTTGATTGGTAGAATCAAGTTTTGGTCAATCAGAATATTTCCTTCAACCACATCGTAACCTTCTGCACTAATTGTGTAGAAGTAATTGCCAGTAGGCAAGTTACTAAATGCTGCGTAACCAAAAGCGTTTGTGCTTGATATACCAACCTCTGAAAGACTAACCTCAGCGTTTACAATGGGTTGCTCGTTATCGTTTACAAAGAAGGAGATATAGTAACGGGGAACAGGAGTAAGTTTAATCGTAACAGTTTTGTTACCTTGGAAAACCGAGAAAGTGCCTGTTTGGGTTATGTACTCATCGCACGAAACAGAATAGTTGTATGTTCCGGAACTTAAGGAGATTATGCTTTCGTTTACCGAGTAGCTGTATCCATCAATAGAAATGGTAAACCCTGTAACAGTTGCATTGGTCTTTTCATCCACAATTCTGAATGTAACAGCTTTGTATTCGGGAAGTTCTCCGTAATCAATCCAGTCACCTCCATTTGAAGTGTTAATTCCATCGGCGTTTTCAACGCCCCCGTGGGTATATACTGGGGAGTTGAGCTTGTTAAGGATTTGGAATGGAACAGGGAAGTGCAATGGAGTACCATACTGAAGCATATCCCTTCGGCGCATATCAGAAAAATGAAGTAGGTATCCTTGAAGGAATAGTTCGATGTCGCGTTCGTAGAATATTGCTTCAAGCACTTCGGCTTGGGTTGCATCAATACTGATATCGGGAAGGTTACCTCTCGCTTTGCGTGGGAGGGTTGGGTCGTTTAGTATCTCGATTGCCGACTCAAGAACATCGAACCTCGCGTAAGCTTCGGCCATGAGCAGTTTCAGCTCGTAACTACGTAGTTCGAACAGAGGGCCTTGCGACTCACCCTGGAAGAAGCCATACTCAGGATTAGTACTTTGAGGGAAATCGAATCGGCTAAACCGGTAGTGTGAGAAGTGGAATCCACCTCGCTCTGGTCGGAAATCGTTGCTTGAAAGGAATTGAAAATCAGTGTATAGACGAGAGTCTAACGACATTGCCTGACCAGGGGGATTGGTATCGTGAGGGTTAGGCGCACCTACTGTGGCAAAACCATTCATATCAATAGGATACCTGTTGGGGTAATCGGGGTCAAGTAGGTTAACGATTCTATTATCAACACGACCCCAGCCGGGTTGCCTTAGGTATTTGATGTTCAAATCCCACCATTTGCCTCCTTCCCATGATAAACCATCACCTAAAGGTGCAAAGTCTTGAGTAATACCATTCTGAGCATAGCTGAATACTTCGGCCCAATCAACCTGTTCGTTTTGAGTTGAATTCCTTGGAGAAATAGCCAGGAAGCGAGCCATGTATGAGTTTGCAAGACCAGCCAAGTACTGGTTTGTCATGCTAACACCATTTACCGTGGAATCGGACAG
This sequence comes from uncultured Rikenellaceae bacterium, assembly GCA_964481075.1. GTDB lineage: Bacteria > Bacteroidota > Bacteroidia > Bacteroidales > Tenuifilaceae > MWFE01. The sequence goes on from CAYZSD010000039.1 coordinate 15,353, forward strand.
GCTGAAAGTTGTTGAACAGTATGTTACAGCTAACTGAAGGTTGCTCATGGCATTGCTAAGCACATTCTGCCAGGGCACTAGAACAGGTTGATTGTCGATGTACTCAAGACCTTGATCGTAGGTTAAGGCTAGCTGTCCAAGGCTTACCCCCTTAATGAAATGGGATGCAGCTAATAGCATGTCCTTGTTTCCTTCGGAATATTGGTCATCGCTTGCTACTGAAATAACAGCATCGGCAATCTCAACAACCCTGTATAATCCTTCCCATGTAGCAACGATAAGGTTTGCGTCACCAGTAGGACTATTATTAAAAGGAGGTCTATCGCCAAGGGGTGGTTCAATGGAGTTGAATTGCCATTGGAAGTTACCCCAAGAGCAAGTTGTATGATCGGCCATCACTTCGGCGGTCATTGCTAAGTTATAAATCTTCATTGCCTGCCACCAGCTGAGGAAGGATCCTTCCACCGCAGCAACAGGTTCGAAGTTGAAGTGGGCAATTGCCAAGGTATTTTCCCATAAACTAATGGATATGGAGTTTTCGAACAATATCTCACCGTTCACATCCCAGTGACTGAATAGAACACCAGGCTGGTTTGAAGCAGAAAGGGAAACAGTTTGAGCGCTGTAGTAGTTATAACTTCCTGCATCTGGTGTAACAATACCAGGTCCAACCTTTTCAACGGTAAGGGTGAATACTTCGGCTGGAGCAAGTATAACATCGATGTAAACAGCCTCATCTTCAATTGAAACAATACCATACCCTGGAAGGTATCCTTTCCTTGAAACCTGAAAGTTATAGCTGCCCGATACCAATGGAATTAT
>CAYZSD010000039.1:16274-23889 GCA_964481075.1 uncultured Rikenellaceae bacterium
CTATTTGGTGAAGGCCACACGCCATCACCCCCCTCTATCGTACCAGTTGATTTTAGCTTGCCGGCATCGTTGTTAAGGAAACTTCTTAGAGCAGAATAATCATTAAAACTTGGAATGTGCCAACCTTCGGGACAAACACCCTGATGATTGGTTTCGATTAGGTTAAATGGATAAACCTCAGCAAGGTATTGTTCGCTAATGTTCATTAGGGTAGTCCAGTTGTAGTAAGCACCGTAAGCATCGGGCTGACCGTTGGGGTAGAATAGCGTTTCTCCGCCTGTATTGTAAGCAAGGTTTTCGGCCATCCATATCTGAGTGCCTACTTGAACCCATTCATACTCTTTTCCGTCGCGGTTGTCAACAAATGTATTGTTCACACCAGTAAAAAATGTGCGGACATTGCTCCAGAACACAATACCACTTATTGTAATGCTAGCTTTCACATAATGCCATGTTTCTGCCTCTAATACTCCAGTCTTAAAGATTTTGATGTTTCCTGGCTCGGTGGCTTGAAACACAATGTTGTTGAAATCTGAATCGGTTGCTACAACAACTGTGTTAATCTCTGATGGATAGTTGTTGAGGGCAATAAATGCCTTAACCCCATGTAAGTATTGCCCGTTACCTGGTGAAAGAAGTATATTTTGGTACAGGAGGTTATGATCACCGGGAGCACCTTGCCATTGCAAGTAGGGGAAAGAAGCATTTTCATTAATACCCCATATATTCTCAAAATCCCATTCAGCGAAGCTGGCTTGTTGAATCATTTCAATTGATGAAAGCCCTGTGCCTCCACTTGAGTAGGAAATTCCACTCGTTTCGTAATTCCAGTAGCTGTTCTGGATTGTTTCGACATCTTGTGCATAAGCAACGAGTCCACCAATGTTGTAATAACCACTAACAGAGCCTGTTGAGTAACAGCTGATGATAAAACTATTTTCAAAGTTATTTGCAACAAAACCTGCTGCATTAAGATTGCTTGTAATAGAGCCAGTTGCATAGGAATTAACAACTATGCTACTGTAGGAGTTTCCACCAACAAGTCCACCAATATGTGATTGGTTACCTGATAAATTTACAGTTGAAAAGGACTCCGTAATCATGCTATTTTCGTAGTTTGATGCAATAAGACCACCCGCAAATCCTTCTTCACAGTAAATATTTCCGCTCGATGAACAACCTTGAATTAGTGTAGCTCTCGATGTCCCAACCAATGCACCAACGCCTGAGTAACCATTAATATTTACGTTTTCAAGCCTAATGTTCATTAAATTAGCGAAATGAGTGTATCCAAAGAGTCCTATTGTATTTTCTGAAGGGCGGTTGATGGTAAGATTGCTTATAATGAAGCTGTTGCCATTGTAGCTACCAGTAAATCTATTGTATAAATCACCAATTGGTTGCCAACCTACTCCTGTATTCCAGGGAGAAACCCCAAGGTCGATATTGGCCACCTGCAAGAAGTGTGCTCCAAGATGTTGGCGAACTGTATATAGCTCTTCAGCCGAAGAGACAAGGAAGGGATTTCCTTCTGTTCCATCGCCACCGCTAAATCCGGGGTTGGGGAAAATTGATACACCATTGGAAGGGCTTGATTCATCGCTTTCGTAAAGAGCTTTTACCTGGTAAAAGTAGTTGGTGAAATTTGTAAGTCCTTCATCAACATAAGAAAGTTGATTGTTCGCTGTAGTGGCTATATGGTATCCATCGCGATATAGGTGGTAACCTGATGGTGAACCAGATGAAGGAGCTAGCCAGCTTAGAATCACCAATCCATCACCTGCTTCAGCCGTTAGGTATGAAGGGGGAATAATGCCTGGATAGTTGAAATAGGATGGGATTTCCTGGATCATCAGATAGGGATAGGTTTGGTTTTCTTGTATTGCCCAAATTCCCTCAAAATCCCAACCACTGAAAGTGCTTTGAACTAGCATTTCGGTTGTAATTTTGGGTGTTCCGGTTGCTGAAAAGATTTGCCCGCTGGTTTCAACATTCCAGTACGAATTACTTGCAATAGATGTGTTATCGTATAGGTATGCGGTTAACCCTCCAGCAATGTCACCCATTACAAAGCCAGTTGAATAGCAGTTCTCAACGGTTGATGTTTGCAGTGCACCAACTAAGCCGCCAACATAGGTATTGCCAGACACGTTACCAACTGCATAACAATTGGTAATAAAGCTGTTATCTGAAGCAAAGCCAACTAACCCACCGTAACTCAAACCAAGACCATTAACATTGCCAACGGCATAGCTATTCTCAATGGTTCCGCTAAGCAACCTACCAACCAAGCCTCCAGCTTGCTGGTTATTGCCGGGTATCGATTCGATGTACGCAGAAGACCAGCAGTTCGATATAGAGCTGCCCCAGTATAGGTTGCTCGTTATCCCCCCTATGAACACTTGTCCTTTAAGCACACCAGTGCTTGAACAATTGTTAATCATACCACCATCGACAACAATCCCAGAAACTGCTCCAACCCTCATGTTTCCAGTAATATTAACATTTTCAATGTTTAGGTTCTTAATAGTTCCACCCGACATGATGCTGAAGAGGCCAACACCTATCTCACTTGGCCTGTTGATGGTAAGGTTTGAAATGGTGTGACCTCCACCATCGAAGGTGCCGGTGAAGAGACTGTTGTTGGAATTATTATGGCTGATGAAGACACCTATTGGTAACCATCCAAAGTCTTCATTCCATGGAGCAACACCAAGGTCAATGTCGGCAACCAGATGGAAGTGCTTGTCGCTATGCTCCCAACCCAAGAAGCCACGGACGGCATTAAGCTGATTAGCTGTTGTAATAAGGAAAGGATTCTCTTCTGTTCCAGAGCCTCCTTCAAACAAGCTGTTAAGGGTAATGAATATTTCAGTTTCTTCACTTACGCTGAGGTAAGTTAAAGACGATTCGTAACCAGGCTTTTGAACAAAGCTTATGTATTCTCCCTCGGTAACATCGAGAGAAGCTAAGCCTTCGGTATCGGTAAAGGTCGTTAGCAGACCATAGGGCCAGTATTCAAAAACATTATCGTAGATCCAGTAGCCGTAGTTGGGGAAGCTAAGGTTTGTGTGGAAAGCTGTATGGAAGTCACAGGTATTTGTGTAGCCCCAGTAGCTGTTTTCAATCCAAAGCGGGCCAAGCTCTGATTGTGACATTATCATTTGTCGTGGTACATAAACCGATTTATCCTGGGAGTTTATCCAAATGTGGATTGAGAAATCGTCTCCCGAAGAAATACGAAGACCATTCATCAAAGTTGGGTTGGCATCCCAGGGCATTTGATAGCCATAATCGCTTGGAGTTCCTTCTATTTGTTCAAAGTTTGCGACTCCATTGTATTCACCGTTCATGAATTGCTCATATAAACCTGCGTATATGCCATAATTAAATGGGCAATTCTTCTCTATACCTTCTGTGCTTTGTTTTTCACGAAGGCTACTAAAAATTGGCGTTCCTTCTTGGATTATATCGAAATCGGTATCATTTTCATTAGTATTACTTTCAATTTCAACTCCTTTTGAAGAGGGTGTATTGTTTATATTTGCTTGAAGCAAACCTATAAACTCTGCTTTAGGTATAGTGCTCGTTTTGTTATTAGTTTCATTTAGCCTAAAGGTAATATCAGCAACTTCTATAGGATTATCATCACTATCCGAAACTTTGAAGGAGACATTATATGTTGGCAGAGGTTCTAGATTGGCGGTGAAGGACACATTCCTTTCGGGCATTATGAAGGATGTGTATGGGTAATAAGGATCTTCCAGCAGCTCAACATCGCCTGTATCGCTGGTCCATTCAATGAATTGGTAACCGTAAACGGCCTTTATTGAGATATTTACCTCCTCGCCAGCAGGATACACTCCTTGTCCGTAAACGGCTGTTACACCCGAGGGGTTTGTAGAAAGGTTAACAAAGAAGCCGGAACCTTCTAAGTAGCCCCAGATATTATTAACCACCATATCATCGTTAACAAACAGAAAGCGATTATCAATGGGGTCTCCATTATCCCACCCACTATTGATGAAGTATTTGTATTGGTATTCTCCCTCTATTAGTTGGAAGGTTTTTGTCCAAATCATAGAGTCCTCAACGCGTTCCATCTGCTGGTTTTCAGGGTCAATGCCTGGCTCATTCCACCAGTTAACGAGTGTGCCGGTGATATAGACATTATCGTAATCGGGGTTAAAGTTACTTGCGTAAGTCATGTCGATGTTGAAGGTAACAACGGGTGTTGACAGCTCCATGTTCAAGAACGGGTACCCTTGATTCTGGCTGTAATCAGAATCCTCAAGCCATATTGTTGAGAAGTTCCAACCAACATAAGTAGTTTCAGAATAGGGGAATTGCATCTCCTCCGAAGTTCGACCTTCTCCAGCAGCTGAATATTCTAGACCACTTGTTTCTGTATTCCAGTAGCTACTGTAAACCGAACCATAATTTATACCTATTAGCCCACCTAAATCATACTCCCCAGAAACATAACCAATAGAATAACAATTTTCTAACAGATAATCATTTCGACCAACCAGACCTCCAACTTCTCCGTTTCCGCTAACATCACCAGTCGCGAAGCAGTTGGTAATGGGCGAACCACCTGCGCTCCAGCCAACTAAACCGCCAACAACGTAATAGCCAGAAACACTACCCGTTGAGAAAGAGTTCTTTACGACAGCAGCGTATTCATTGAAACCAACTACTCCTCCAATAAACTCACCGTAACCGGTTATATTGGCAGAGGAGGAGCAGTTTCGTACAATTGAGTTACCACCTGAACTTCTTCCTACAATTCCACCAACCCAGCTGTTACCGCTAATATTGCCCGATACTGAACAGTTCCTGATTACTGAATTTCCGCAATAGCCAGCAATAGCACCTACGGAATTATATGCTGAAATAGAAACATTTTCTAGATTTAGGTTATGAATCAAAGCGTTACTTACGAAACCAAACAACCCTTGGTAAGAGGATTCTTGGTCGATGTTAAGTCCTTCGATGATATGTCCATTCCCGTTGTATGAGCCTGAAAAAGGTTCATATTCAGTACCTATAGGTTCCCATCCACTTTGATTTTCTGTTTTCCATGGTAAATAGCCGATATAAACATCTGCTATTTGGAGAAAATGAGCATTAGGGAAGTATCTCGTATTGTATAAATGTTCCTCGTTTTCAACCAGGAATGGGTCAGAGCCAGTTCCTGTCCCGCCTGCGAAGTAATTGGGATATAGTGATCCCCAAATATCACTAATTACCATTTCAGAAGAGACGTAGATCGCACGATTGGGGTTTCCACTCCATTCACCACCTCCCCAGCCATAGTTTAGGAAGTACTTGTATTCGTAGTACCCTTCGGGAAGTACAAGGGTTTTTGTCCAAATCCAGCTATCCTCGATTCGCTCCATAGTCTGAGACTCGGGATTATCGCCCGGAACCGACCAGTACCAGTCGTTGAATGAGCCAGTGATGTAAACCACATCGTTGTCGGGGTCGAAACCTTGCGCTTGCGACATATCCACGTTAAAGGTTACGGAATAGTTCGGATTAACCACAGCGTCGCGAACACATCGGACTGAAAACCCTTGCTGATTTGAGTAGTAGAAGTTGAGAATTTCGTTTGTGTAGCTATTGACTTCTGTCATCCATGCGTTGCTGATTCCATCTCCCGATGTGCTCCACCAAAAAGCGTAATCGCCAAGGCTCTGGAAATCACCGTTTACACTTCTGAAGCCAGCAGGTAAAGCGGAGAAGCCAAAAGCATCAAAACCATATAAACCACCTTCGTTCCATCGGGGATGGGTGTAAACGTCGCATTCTCCACCAATGGGTGAGTTTGCTTGAAGGCACGATTTGAGGGCAGCGGCCTCAATCCCTCCAAAGCCTTGACTTGATATAAAGTTTTGAAGAGTTTGCCAGTCGTTATGGTCTGGAACTCGCCAACCTGTTGGGCACAAGCCAGTGGGGAAATTAACGGCGTACCAGTTATACAAAGCACCATAGGCATTAAGCATATCTTCCTCAGAGCCAACGCCATCAAATCCTTCGTATGGGTAAATGGCGTAAGCACCATAGTCGGCTGTTTGCCATCCCGAATTGCTCAAATCGGTGTAAAGCTGCGAACCATCGGCATAACGGGTGGTTCTTAGGTTCTTAGCAAACCACTCCTGGTTCCCGATAACCACGGTTGGGTAAACGTTACCATCTATGTCGGTGACGATATTTGAGCCATCCCAACCACCCTCATGAAAGAGATCAAGAATTTCTGATTCGGTTAATACCCGGTTGTATATCCGAACATCGTCAATTTTTCCATTAAAATAGTAGGAGGTCATTTTTCCAATTATTAATTCATTTTCTGGAATTATTTCCATACTCCCAGTTAATGGGATTATGGAAACTAAAACGCCATTCTTATAGAACAACATTTCAGCCCCATTATACGACCATGAAAAAAAAGACCAATCATTTATATTAAAATCAACAGCAACATTTTCAAAAAGTATCTCTTGTTCGTTGATAAACATTCGCCAAGTAATGTAACCTGGATAAATGTGATTATGAAAACTTCCAAGGCGTGAAATAAATGATGATGCATCAAGAATATTTGGATTTATCCATAAGTTAATTGTGAAGTTTTGAGTTAAATTTAATAATTCAGAATTGCCAAAACTTATGTAATTATCATCTCCATTAAAAAAATATGCATTATTATTGTTTCCAAACCTATCAGAAGTCAAAGTTGCACCGTAAACAGTACCATGAAGCTCATTACCACTCATATCATTGGCATCTCCATTGAATGGGTAGTATGCAATGAGTTCACCGCTACCCTCTTCGAGGGTGGTGAAACTAATTTGATTGCCATAGCTAGTTCCAATGTTGTTGGTTGCATAAGCCCTCACGTAGTAGGTTGTTCCGGGTTGTAACTCTGTGAGCAAACTTTGGAATTCACCTTCACCAGAACCCTCAACGGTGTATGCCGAAAAGTTGCTGAGCGTTGGATTGGTCCAAGTGTTCCAGACGATTCCTCTTGAGTACACCTCAGCGTTTCCTGAAGAGGTTACGTTTCCACCGCAAACAGCTGAGTTGGATGTAATACTTGTTGCCTGATTTGTTATTACTGTTGGTGGCTGTTCACTGGCTTCACTCTCATAAGCCTTAATCCCCTTTAGCTCAATATATCCTGATGTTCCAAATGTTCCATCGTTGAATGCCATTATTTTGAGGTAACGAGTTGAAGCGTTAACACTGAACAGTGTTGGTGAAGAAACAAAAGAGTCATTATCAATCCCTTCGCCTAGGGGCGACATTGGTAAAATTGAGTACCACCCAGCATCATTGGCAGTAGGGGGTGTCCCTCCTGTTTCCCCATGCCCCGCAAGGGCAATATGTGTGGTTTTTCCATCGCTAAACATTTGAAATACACTTACAAACGATAAGTTCCTCACCAGTTGCATGTCAACAACCAGTATGCCGTAACTGCTTCCAGGTGTGCCATTAATCCATGTAGTTCCTGCGTTAGGGTTCTCAGATATATTCGACCAGAAATAGGGATTATTCATAAATTCTCCCTGATCGAAAATGGCCTGTGGAGCAGACCACGAGCCAATCCACTGGT
>CAYZSD010000040.1:0-23579 GCA_964481075.1 uncultured Rikenellaceae bacterium
GTTGCTCTACTCCTGCCCTTCTGCAAAAGGGTCGATAAAGTTCATTAAAAATTGACCCATTTTACCAAGCATTACTTAGAATTTAAGTGGTTAACATCACATCGACAATTGACCAGTAATTCCGTTTTTAAACATAATTTCAATCCTTTATAGAGCCAATGAGGTGCTAGCCCCACCTTGGCTAAGAGTTTTTCTGATTATTAGCGAATTTTTGAAAAATACCCTAATTTTGTCCTTTACAAAAAGCTAAGAATACTCAAAAATCTTGAAAAATGGACAAAAGTTTTATCAGGCTGATTGAGGAGAGCGTCAAGCAGAACTGGGATCTGCCAGCGTTCACCGACTACAAAGGCAGCACGCTTCATTATAGGGATGTTGCTAGAAAAATTGAGAAAATCCACATTATCTTTGAGAAAACAGGCATTCAAAAGGGAGACAAGATTGCATTAATAGGGAGGAATTCATCAAACTGGGCCGTAGCTTTCCTTGCCACTATTACCTATGGTGCTGTGCTTGTTCCAATTCTTCCCGACTTCAAACCCGATAATGTGCATCACATCGTCAACCATTCCGACTCCATGGTTCTTTTTACAGGTGATCCTATTTGGGAAAACCTCGATGAAAAGCAAATGCGTGGTGTGAAGAGCATTATTTCTCTCACAAGCTTCTCTATCCTTCACGAGAATACTCCTTTCTCGGTAAAAGATATTAGGCAGAAAGTTGATGAATTCTTTGCCGAAAAATACCCTTCGGGATTCTCTCCTGATATGGTTAAATACTTTCTTGACGAAGACCCCGAACAGGTTTGCATAATTAATTATACAAGCGGTACAACAGGTTTTTCTAAAGGGGTTATGCTTCCCTACCGAAGTCTATGGAGCAATATGCTTTTTGCCAACGGTGTTATGCCCTTGAAACCAGGCGACAAGCAAGTTTCAATACTTCCATTAGCCCACGCCTATGGAGCAGCCTTTGAATTCCTATTTCAGGTTACCAAGGGTTGTCAGGTTCACTTTCTTACCCGAAATCCCTCCCCAAAAATTATCCTCGAGGCCTTTGACGAAATCAAACCCCGAGTTGTTCTTGCAGTACCTTTAATAATTGAGAAGATTTACAAAAAGAACATTCTTGAGGCTCTCAAAAGGCCCTCGCTTCGTATCCTGCTTAAAGTGCCAATAATTGATAAAAGAATAAAAAAAGCTATCAATAAGAAGATTTCAGCCATCTTTGGAGGGAACTTCATTGAGGTTATTATTGGCGGGGCAGCCCTAAACCCCGAGGTTGAATCGTTCCTTCGTGATATTGGGTTCAGGTATACCGTGGGTTACGGAATGACAGAATGCGGCCCTATTATCACCTACGATTCATGGAAATCTACCCGACTAAACTCAGCAGGAAAAGCCGTTGTTAATATGGAAGTTAAGGTTGATTCTCCTGACCCTGAAAATACTGTCGGTGAAATACTTGTAAGAGGCGAAAACGTGATGCTTGGTTATTATAAAAACGAAGAGTCAACCAATGAAATACTTGACTCGGATGGTTGGTTGCATACAGGAGATCTAGGACTTCTCGATAAGGACGGATACCTTTACATTAAAGGTAGATGCAAAAACATGCTTCTTGGCCCTAGTGGACAAAACATATACCCCGAAGAAATAGAAGCTCAAATAAACAACCTCCCCTACGTGCAAGAATCATTGGTAGTTGAACAGGCGGGTAAATTGGTGGCACTAATTTTCCCCGATTTCGATGCTGCCGACCAGAATGGGATAAAAACCGAAGATCTTGAGCGTGCTATGGAAGAAAACCGGAAGATTGCCAACAAGAACCTCCCCTCATACTGTCAAATTGCAAGGGTTAGGTTATATCCCGAAGAATTTGAAAAGACTCCTAAACGAAGTATTAAAAGATACTTATACCAAACTAATAACTCAAATTAGCAAATTGCTAGAAACTCATTTTGTTAACCATGATAAGCAATAAGGATGTTTTCTGTGTAATAATGGCCGGAGGTGTTGGAAGTAGGTTTTGGCCTTTAAGCAGAGCTAATAAACCTAAGCAATTCCTCGATATTCTTGGTACAGGCTCTTCTCTTATTCAGCAAACCTACAACCGATCATCTCGCTTTTGCCCTCCTGAAAACATTTACATTGTAACAGGGGCAAATCATAAGCAGCAAGTTTTGGAACATCTACCAAAAATAAGTGAAGAACAGGTTCTTCTTGAACCTATTCGAAGAAATACCGCACCATGTATTGCATTGGCAAATCAAAAGATATTGAGCCGCAATCCAAATGCTATAGTGGTTGTAACCCCTAGTGACCATCTCATCATAAAAGATGAAGAGTTTTTTGAAACAATTAACTCTGCCATCAAATTCGCTTCAACAAATGAATCGCTCATAACTATTGGCATTAAGCCAACACATCCCGAAACGGGATACGGATATATTCAAGTAAAAGAGCTGGCTGAGGGCACAACTGCAAATCTTTATAAAGTGAAAACCTTTACTGAGAAGCCAAACTTAGAATTAGCGGAATTGTTTGTTAAAACTGGTGAATTTTTTTGGAATTCTGGGGTATTTGTTTGGTCCATTGAGTCAATAATGAAGGCTTTCATAAAATACCTTCCCGAGGTTAGCATACTCTTTTCAGACATTTCCGATAAATTTGGAACCCCCAACGAAAGCGAAGCGATCTCCTCGGCATATACTGAGTGTAGAAATATCTCTATTGACTACGGAATTATGGAGAAAGCAGATAATGTTTATGTTATTTGCTCTGATTTTGGTTGGTGCGACTTGGGCACTTGGGGGTCGCTTTACCTTAACTCATCAAAAGATAGTTCTGGAAACTCTATAACAGGAAATAACGTAATGCCCTATAATGTGAGGAACTGCCTTGTCAACGTACCAAATCACAAGCTTGTTGTTATTGAAGGCCTTTCCGATTACATTGTGGTAGAGTCAGACAACGTTATCCTTATTTGCAGCCGTAGTAACGAACAGAATATTAAGCAATACTTAAACGATGTTCTATTAGAGAAAGGGGAAAGGTTTACCTAAAAATAGTGCTGAACCAACAAAAATCAAAAAAGCTAACCTCTCTTGTAAGGTTAGCTTTTTTAGTTAAGCAATATTTTTGCACTCTTAGTACTCCCACAAATCGTGTTCGAAGAGGAATAGATTGTTTCTGATACGATCCGACTCAAGCATGTTTGGTATCCCACCAAAAGTATAATCGCTTATCCTACGGTTATCGTAAACGTTGGTCTCTTGAATAATATATGAGCTGAACCTCCTTTTAAAGAACAAATCATCGAAAGAGATTCTTTGAGCATCGTTAAAATCGTTGAAAACAGCTGTATTAGCCAATACCGTTCTTGCATGTGGATAGTATATCCAGAAAAGCTGCACTCGTTGAAGTTCACCACCAATATCAAGGTCATCATCCCCAGTTCTTAGTGTTCTAAAGTAAACCCTAATGGGACAAATTCCTAGTATTCTTACATGCACAGTTGAGTGTTGTTTGTCGAAGAACCACTCTTCCTTAACCATCAACTCTCTAATCTGACCCCAGTTTACTTCACCACGTACAATAATAGTTGTGTCTCTACCTGTGATTGGGCTTATATCTTTCCTTTCGGTATCCAAAGCATCTAAATCAGCAAGAATCTGATTGTAGGAACGAAGCGATGAGAACTCGTCATCTCCTGTATCGTAGGCGTTAATCTCGTTAAACTTAATGGCATCCATCAATCGTTGAACCAAACTAATCCTATCGTGCATCCTGATAGTTGGATAGTAAAGTGGGTGATTCATCTTCTCCCTTAAATCGATTATCCTCCAAATCCTTTTAACCCAAAGCATGTCGGCTTCGCGAAGATGTGGGTATGGAATTGGTATTCGCTGAGGAATTGTCTCCTTCTCGTAAATACCATCAAGAACCAATGGCTCTCTGCGCTCTTGTCCAATAGATAAAAACGATTGTCCAAGGAGCATCATGGAAAGGAAAAAAACTGATAGCTTTTTCATAGCAATTATTATTATCTTATCTTTATTACAATATCATTAAGATCACGTGTACTTCCATCAGGCCCGACAGCTTTAATATCAGTAATACTTACACTTTGACCTGAGCGTAACTGATCGAATATTCTTTTCTGATCCTCTGTAATTAGCTGATTGGTTGCCACTGCACTTCTTGCAAAACCACCTACTGTTGCCATTACAGTAAAACCTGTAATTGTAAATGACATGTCGAAATCGAATCCAACAGGCATTCTTGCTTCTAATGCTAACGAAGCCATTAACTCTCCTTTTGTAACGGTTCTGCCCGTAATACCTCTTACAGAGGCTGTTGGATCTGGTACGTTACGAATACGGAAAGGTCGGCTTCCCATATTCCTTCGAGTTCCATCCACATCAGCAAAAACGGTAATGTTGCAATTGTTCGCCGCTCCTGGATTAACAATAAACCCATCTCCTGATGGTCTTATTGAACCCCCACCATCGATTGTTGCATGTATTTTATCATTCGAAAAACCAGGAATAGAAATCTCAACAGGGTTATCAACTCCACGATAGAAAACATTCATTTTTATTGGCGATATAACTACAGGGGGTTGTGCAACCTCATATTCATGTTTGAAGGGTCTTCTCAACTTTGAACCATCGGGAGCAGTAACTTCTATTAAACCAGACCAAGGGTTTTTTCCTCTTCGTGTTCCTTTGCTTGTATAAATACCTTTTCCGCCCTTAACAGGAATTTCTATAAATGAACCCACCATTCGATAGTCCTCAATTCCCTGATCAGAAACAAATTTCTCATATTGTCCAACAAAAATTCTTGGAACTTGTGTAGTATCGGATGCGGCAAGAAAAATATCTGCTGTAAAATCTGTTCCTTCTATTACGAAGTTTGAACTTGGAATCACAACCGCCTCTAATCGGTTAACCTTGAAATCGTCAGCACCAACTCGAGAGAGCAGATAGTTAACAACCTCAGCTTCAACGTTAAGGATATCGAGTTGCATTTTTGTTAGCTGAGGGAATACCGACACTAGTGGTTGGTGGTCGAAACGGTATGACTCCCATGTGTGTTGTCCCTCCTTTGTGGGTGGAGGGGGGTCGGTATTTAAAATGTTGTTAATTGAAGTTACAAGTTGTTCAGCAATATTTACATCAAGATGGCTGAGCATGAACTCGCGGTAATCAATAATTCGTTTCTTAAGTGTAAAAGCTTCACCATCATGATTTGCTCCGAGGAATAGCCTTCCGCTAATGTTTGTATCTCCTTTTCCGCTAATTTCTTTGGCGTTTATCTCTCTCCCATCAATTAATGCAGGGGTATCCTCTTTCTTCTCAGCTGCAAGGACTGTTTGAACCTTCAAATCTTGTATATAGTTATAAATCTCTTGGGTTCTCTTCCTAATTTCATCGGTCATATCCTTCCATGGTCCAACCTTCCTTGGGTTAACTGTATATGCATTATCAATTTGGGTATAAAGCCTATCGTTTTTAACAGTAAAACTTTTTGCTGTTTGTGTAAGGCCCTCATCAACAAGTATAAATGCATTTAGAACGGTAGATGATACGTTTAGTGCTAGCATAGCAGTTAGCACGAGGTACATCATACCAATCATCTTTTGTCTTGGGGTTTCTTTACCGTGACCCATAGTTGGTTTTTACTCTATTTGATTGTAAAATCTATTTCTCATTCGACATCATACTCATGGCAGAAAGCATGTTACCATAAATTGAATTCAAAGATGAAATATTTTTATTCAGCAAAGCAACAGACTCAGCATACTTATTGGTTTGGTCTATTGATAGTTGAAGTTTCTTCATCATGTCATCAACACCTGCATACACCGATTCTGATTCCTTAAGCCTTTGAGTAGTACCCTGAAGGTGAAGCTCGTGTGCAGCATTGAGTGCCGACATGTTCTTGTTGAGCTTATCGAGTTGTTGATGGTAGTTGTTACTATTGGAGGTAATTATTTCGCTATTTGCATTCATTGCTTCAGCCATGTGGGCGTAACTCGAAGTAAGGTTATCTGCTGCAACTCCTATTTGCTGAGCTACTTGATTTCCTGAACTAACAATCCTTTCGCTTACAACCTCGCCAGCATTGGTCAATTTTTGTTCCAAATGGGCAACTGATTGCCCAACACCACTCATAAAAGTTTGTCCCGTTTCAATAAAAGTTCCTCCTGCCTTTTCGATGTTGGTGGTTAGCCCTTCTCCTGCTTTTGCAAGCTCTTGCTCAAAACTATTTGCCGAACGTAACATTCCACCCTTGAAATTCTCTCCGCTTTCTGATATTGTGCCTGCTGTTTTCTGGAAACTTTCGGATAAAATGTTTATTGATTCATTCAGTACCTGACCACTACCCTGATAACTATTTGTAAAGTTAGCAACCGAATCCCCTGCTTTTGTGATATTATCTGTAAATTTATTTGTTGCAACAGCAGCATCAGAAATATCGGAAAGCTTTGCAGATGTGTCGCTAAGTTTATTGAGGCCTTTGCTTAGCTTATCGAAAAGTTCAGGGCTGATGTCGGCATTCTCAAGCATCTTGTTAAACTTTTCGGTAAAAACAAGTGCCCCTGGGTGAATTTGACCATCAATACTACCCTTCGCTGGGGCTGCTTGAGGTAAAGATGAAGTGGCCGATACAATACCTGCAACAATCTCCCTAATATCATCGGAATCAATGCCACCACTCATGCCAGAGCCTTTCCTGTACTTACGAAGTTCTTCTTCATCCGACATGCCTGCTAACTCTGGATAAACAAGAGTCCAGTCAACTTCATCATGTATGGGCTCAAAGGCCGAGAAGAAAAAGATAACCACCTCAACCGACATACCAATCGTTAACATAATACTTGCTCCAGGCCAATATTGCAGCTTGAAAAGTGCACCAAGTAGCACAACAGCAGCACCCCAAGCATAGAGGTATTTCATGAAGTTTTTCCAGGCGGATCCTTGAACGATTTCAGATATATTGAATCCCATGATTTTGTTGCGGTTTAAAGGATTTTACGATTTATTAATAGGCTTATTTAGCACCTGTGTATGACCTGACACACCTAAATCCGATGTGCGATTTTGTAGTATCTTGATATTCGAATGATCTGGTTCCTACCTGAAGGAAGTAACCAATATCTTTCCAACTTCCACCCCTAACTACCTTTCGTTTTAGCGCTGGAGGGTCGTGGGGTTTTGCGTTGTACTTATAATCGGGGTTCATGTCGTGCATAAAAGTATATGCACTCTCATCGTATGCGTTTGCAGTCCATTCTGCTACGTTACCTGCCATATCGTATAGACCAAAATCGTTAGGTTCGTAACTACCAACAGGTAGCGTAATTATTCCACCATCATCAACCAAGTTTCCTCTGAGTGGTTTAAAATTGGCCAAGAAACAACCTTCTGCATTTCTTGTATATGGACCACCCCAAGGGTACATGCTGTGGTCAAGACCTCCACGAGCAGCGTATTCCCATTCTGCTTCTGTGGGTAGCCTATAGTCAGAAACAAAAGGCATTCCCCTTCTGTTAAGGTACTTATTATGGTATTGGGTTCTCCAAATTGTGAATGCATAAGCTTGCTTCCATGAAACTCCAACTAGTGGATAGTTATCATATGATGGATGCCAGAAATAGTGTGTTGCGTAGGGTTCGTTGTATGAATAACTAAAATCGCTAATCCAACACAATGTGTCGGGGTAAACATTAACCTTATCGCGCATGATAAACGAAGACCTATCGGTTACCCTTACTGGTACTCCCATATTGTTAATAACTTCAGCGTTTTCTTCGTACGATCCAGTTTCGAAATTAAACCGATTACGCTTTTGAGCCGATTGCTTGAAATCAATCCAGAAAAATTCGTAATTAAGTTTACGGGTATCTATTTCTTTACGGTTATAAAAACTTTCTTCCTTCTTGTAGTAAAGTTCATTAAGAATTTCCTGCTGCTCCTCATCCTTCATATCAATGGGAATGTCCCAGTTAAGTACGGGAGGGTCAATGGGATTGCCAAACTCGTCTTCTTCTATTGCAAAGTCGTCAATTTGCTGCGACAAAAGCCTTCTGGAAATCGAATCTGTTACATAGTAAACAAATTGTCGGTACTGATTGTTTGTTATTTCAGTTTGATCCATCCAGAAAGCATCAACAGAAACGCTTCTAGATGGTGCATTTATTGCCCAGGACACGTCTTGGTCGTTGCTGCCCATGATAAACGAACCCATAGGAACGAATACCATGTTGTATGGGGTGGGATCACCATACCCCCTCCTGTCGGGAACTCCAGTAAGTTCACCCCGTTGAGATGAGCCACAACCGCTTAGGATGGCTAAGAGAACGGCAAAAACAAGAAGTTTTTTCATAACACTCCGATTATTTAATGCAAATAACGTAAATATTTTCTTAAAATAGACTAAACTGTTTATAAAAATCTTATACTTTTATATTGTTGTGGGGGACGCTCCTTTTTTAAAGTAAAGCAATACCCCAACATGAACTCGTGTGAACCGCTGTTGTACTTCCTTATTTCTTCTGTCGAGTAATCGTAAGCGTATCCAATTCTCAACCCGTTAAAAAGTTCAAATCCTAGCATCCCAACAACCGCCTCTCCAACCCGATATGAAACGCCAAACCAAAACTTTTTATTGTATATAGTGCTTGCTGTTACCGAAAGTTGGGTGGTTGAAATGTTGCTACAAACAAAAACCGATGGATTAAATTGCCAATCTGGACTTGGAAGTTGCAACACATACCCCCCTGTCAGGTAATAATGTTGATTATAATGTGATGGTGTTTCGGCTTTGTTAAACTGTGTTCCATTAAGGTGTGCAACCGAAAAGCCAAAGTACATGTCTGGATTGTTGTAGTAAAGGCCAAAACCTAAATCGAAGTTTACAGAACTTTCGGAGGCCGCTGGAATGTAGCTGTCTAATACACCTCCTGGGGTAATCCATTTGGTGGCCTCAAGGCTGTTGTTTATAAAACCTCCATTCAAACCTAAGGCAAGTTGTCCGCCTCCAGCAACCTTAAAACGAACAGCGTAGGACAAATCAACCCCAAGATCCTTATTGAAACCGAACTGATCGCTTGCAATGTTAAGTCCTATTCCGCTTGATAGACCCAAGGGCTTAATGGCGGCATTGATGTTAACCATAGTTGTTCGTGGTGCTCCCTCGAAACCCACCCATTGTAAACGGTTGATTGCTGTAGCGCAAACCATACCGCTACTTCCAGCATAAGCTGGATTAATAGCCATTTGGTTAAATATGCCTAAACTGAAAACAGGATCCTGCTGACTGTAGCTGGTCAACACAACTTGTATTATGACAAAAAGCGTTAAAATTCTTCTCATTTAGATACTTGCCTTATGTCCGTAATTCCTATTCTACGGAAAGGTAAAATAAGTAAAAAAAATATTTCCAAACAAATTTTATTAACAATTATCTGTTAATAAACCAATGCAAAGTCTTTGGCTTATACTTTTCTTTTTTCATAAAGTTACTCGAAACCCCTGTTTATTATGATAAAGTGCCAAAAAAAGTTGATGAAAGTCTTTAATTAAGCCTCTGGTAAAAGAAGGTGATTTACATCACCTTGGAGGAAATGCGAAGCCAACGTTCGGGAATTTCACCGTTGCTTGCCTGCAAGTAATCGTTGAATGAGCATGCACAAATCATTGGCATTCCGTTTGTCTTTTCGCTTGGGGGAAATTCCATCCACCATGTTTCTGTTTCATCGTTCTTTAAAAAAACTAGGTCAACGTCCTTCATTGGGCTATTAACATAAAAACGTTTAACGTTTTTCAGGGCTGTCTGGTATGCAATTTTTGAGGGCGAGTTAAACGCTTCGATAAAGTGCCAGACAATTTGTGCGGCAAGATGAGCCGTTTGACCATTGTTGTCGGATAGTGTGCTTAATTCAAAAACGCCAAAAGCTTTTACTTTTGTGCTAAACCCTGCAAATCGAGCCATTTGGCAAGCTTCTTCGGGGTACAAACCGTTAGGAGAAGGGTTGATTACTCCAGGTGCATCACTTTGCCTGATTGCACTTATATCCATACTAATAATATGGGAATCGCGGAAAATGGGTTCTAGTTCTGACATTGACCCCCTAACGGCTCCTAATCGAATCGCTTCATGCTTTGACTTTAGAAAAGAATCGAGCTTTTTACTACTTGTTAAGTAACCCTGAAAACCCAAGAGGCTTAAAGAGAACAAATTATCGGGTGACTCTTGCAAAAAACGGTTTATATAACCAGTTGAAGAAAAGTCTTGGTTATCGCTCCCCATATCAAGGGTTTGATCAATAAATGATAAGCTAACCCGAGATTCGTGTTCGGCAATGGCTTGATAGATGGGCCAAGTTAGCTCCTGGGTGCCTCCTAGGATTAGGCAAGTTGCTCCTTTTTCAACAAGAAAACTTACCACATCTCTTAAAGCCATATAAGTGTCAGCAGGCGAAGAGGTTGTCTTAAGATTACCACAGTCAACTAAAGGAACTTTTAAGATAGTTCCTGATAATGAGTAAAGGTAAAACCTTATTGCATCGGCAGAATTAGATGCGCCCGGATTTCTAGAATTTCTACTCTCGTTAACACCAATTATTGCTAGGGTTCCTCTATCAAATTTTTCTTTAGTATCGAAAAGATTTGAAGTCCTCCCATAAATTGACTCACTTTTCTCTAATCCATGTATGCTAGGAAGTACAATAGTATCGTCGAGGTAGCTAGTTAATCTCATTATTTTGTTTTTGATTTTCCCTTCCCTTTTGAAGAAGTTGCTTTTGGCGTTGTGCTACTTGCTTGCTCGGAGACTATCTTCAAACACTCTTCGAGTGTCAGTACTTCAGCATCTAAACCTTTAGGTATCTTATAGTTCAAACCAGAATGCTTAATGAAAGCACCCCAACGTCCCTTTTGAATGGTTAGTGTAGGTTCCTTATCGAAGGATTTGATTATCTTCTCCTTTTCTTTTATCCTACCTTCCTCAATCAGCTCAATTGATCGGTCAAGGTTAATGGTTAATGGATCATCTGTTTTTTTCAGTGAGACGAATTTTGAGCTATGTCTAACATAGGGACCAAATCGTCCAACGCCAATGGTAACATCCTTACCCTCAAACTGACCAACTATTCTGGGGAGGTTAAAAAGAGAAAGCGCCTCGTCTAAGGTGATTGACTCTATGAGTTGCCCTTTTAGCAGGCTTGCATACTGAGGCTTTTCGTTGCCATTAGGGTCATTTTCACCAATTTGGGCTATCGGACCAAACCGACCAATCCTAACATAAACCTTCTTGCCTGTTTTGGGGTCAACCCCAAGTTCTCTTTCGCCTTTAGAATAATCCGATTCTTTAAGTGTTTTCTCTATATCGGAACGAAAAGGTTTGTAGAATCGATCTATCATCTTAGTCCACACCGCTTTGCCTTCGGCAATTTCGTCGAACTCTTTTTCTACAATGGCAGTGAAGTTATAGTCAACGATGTTTGGGAAATGTTCCACAAGAAAGTCGTTAACTATCATGCCTATATCACTAGGGAAGAGCTTCGCTTTTTCGGCACCATGTATTTCAACCTTTTCAAGGTGAGTAATCTGCCCTTTTTTTAGGGTGAACGAGTTGTATTTACGCTCTACACCATCACGGTCGTCTTTCAACACGTAACCACGAGCAAGAATTGTTGAAATAGTTGGGGCATAAGTAGAAGGTCGGCCTATTCCTAGTTCTTCGAGTTTTTTCACCAGGCTTGCTTCCGTATATCGAGGTTGGCGTTGGGTAAACCTTTGAATGGCTGATATTTCATTGGCTGTTAACACCTCTCCTGCCTTTAGTGGAGGTAGAAGATCTTTGGGAGAATCCTCGTGCTCATCGTCGGTTGATTCAAAGTAAACTTTTAAAAATCCATCGAATAAAAGAACCTCACCGTTTGCCATGAATTGGTGTGATGAGTTTGATATGCCGATGGTTACAGTTGTTTTTTCGAGTTGTGCTTCTGCCATCTGTGAAGCGATTATCCTTTTCCAGATTAGCTCGTAAAGCCTTTGCTCAGCGCTGCTCCCTGAAATCTTATGCTTCTCGAGGTATGTTGGCCTGATAGCCTCATGGGCCTCCTGTGCTCCTTTAGTTTTTGTTTTGAACGATCTGGCCTGATGGTACTTCTCACCATACTCTCCTATAATAACCTTTTGTGCTGATTCAATGGCAGTTGCCGACAGGTTCAAGGAGTCGGTACGCATGTACGTGATATGTCCCGCTTCGTAAAGCCTTTGAGCTACAGTCATTGTTTGACCAACTGAGAAGTTTAGCTTTCTGCTAGCCTCCTGCTGAAGCGTTGATGTAGTAAAAGGAGGAGCAGGGCTTTTTTTCGAAGGTTTCTTTGACACATCAGAAATAGTGAACACAGCCGACTTACATGTCTCTAAAAAATTTAGAGCTACGTCCTTCTCCTCGAACTTAGAGTTAAGTTCTGCTTTCAGCTTTGCTTTTCCTTCAAAAACTCCAGATATGCGATAGAAAGAGTCGGTCTTGAATGAAATTATCTCACGTTCTCGCTCAACTATTAAACGAACAGCAACCGACTGAACCCTTCCGGCAGAGAGAGCTGGTTTTACTTTCTTCCATAGGATTGGAGAAACCTCAAAGCCCACAAGCCGGTCAAGCACCCTGCGTGCTTGTTGGGCGTTTACAAGGTCTAAGTTTATTCCTCGGGGCGATTTAACCGCATTCTCAATGGCATTCTTGGTTATCTCGTGAAAAACTATCCTCTTTGTCTTTTGTGTATCAAGTTTAAGCACTTCACAAAGATGCCAAGCAATGGCTTCCCCTTCACGATCCTCATCGGAAGCTAGCCAAACCGTATTAGCCTGTTTAACAAGCTTTTTCAGTTCATCTACTACCTTGCTCTTGTCGCTACTAACAATGTATTCTGGTTTATAGTTCTTTTCTATGTCGATTCCTAATTTCTTTTTTGAAAGATCGCGAACATGTCCAAAGCTTGATTTTACAACAAAATCCTTCCCTAAAAATTTTTCTATGGTTTTAGCCTTTGCGGGTGACTCTACTATTACGAGATTCTCAATCATGTGAAACGATGAATTAGTTGAAATGAAAAATTGCCACAAAGTAAAACAATTAGCAACCTAACTACAAAATTTTTTCTCATCAATTCCAAAAGAGTCTTATTAATGTGTGGTCATTAGCTTAAGGTCAATATATTATTTTTACCTTTACACCAAAAAAAAGAAGGAAATATATGAATACTGAGGAAAAAAATTCTTTTCGAAAGTTTCGCCTTTGGTTTTGGGGCATTTTTGCTTTCCTTGGGGTTGTGATAATTAGCCTATTTGTTTTGATTGGTATTGAGTTCTTTGGCCCACTCCCTTCCTTTGAGGAACTTGAAAACCCTAAAAGCAACCTAGCCTCGGAGGTCTTTTCGGAGGATAATGTTGTTCTTGGATCGTACTATATTCAATATCGAACCTTCGTGGAGTATAATGAACTTTCGGAAAACATAGTTAATGCTTTGCTTGCTACTGAGGATATTCGCTTTCATCGGCACTCAGGGGTGGATGTAAGGGGACTTGCTCGTGTATTGGTTAAGACAATTATTCTAAGGCAGCCTGGAAGTGGGGGTGGTAGTACAATAACCCAACAGCTTGCAAAAAACCTGTTTCCACGCGATACCGTTTTCTACCGATCATCCCTAGCAAGAACCTCTAATTTAGTTATCTCGAAATTTAAGGAGTGGATTACTGCTGTTAAGCTTGAACGTAACTATACAAAGAATGAGATTATTGCCATGTATCTCAACACGGTTGCCTTCGGAAGCAATGCTTTTGGAATAAGGTCTGCTGCAAAAACCTTTTTCAATACAACTCCTGACTCAATAACCGTTGAACAAGCAGCACTAATGATAGGTGCAGTAAATGCTCCAACCCGTTATAGCCCTATTCGAAATCCAGAACTTTCTCTTGCAAGAAGAAATTTTGTTATCTCCCAAATGGCAAAGTATGGCTTCATTTCTTCTAAAGAGCGAGATTCAATTACTGCGATTCCAATAGTTCTGAACTTTAGAGTTCAAGATCATAATGTAGGATTGGCCACATATTTTCGAGAATCACTAAGGCTTATGCTCTCGGCAAGAGAACCCGATCCAAATCGCTACTTCTCATACTCGCAGTACCGCGAAGATTCAATTCAATGGGCCACAAACCCAACTTATGGTTGGTGCAATAAGAATCTGAGACCTGACGGTACACCATATAATTTATACCGGGATGGGTTAAAGATTTACACAACCATTAATAGTAGGATGCAACGGTTTGCCGAAGAGGCTGTTGAGGCTCATCTTGGTGAATACCTTCAATCTGAATTCGATTTTGAGCAGAAAAGTAGAGGCTATAGGCTATTTCACGATGACCTCTCCGATGAACAAATAGATGCAATTATGCATCTGGCAATGAGGCAAACGGAGCGTTATAGGGTTTTAAGAAACAGTGGCGTCTCGGCTGACAGCATCAATAGGCATTTTAAAACCAAAGTGCCAATGACAATCTTTACCTGGAAGGGAGAAAGGGATACTCTTATGTCGCCTCTCGATTCTATTAAACATTATAAAAGGTATTTTCGTGCAGGTTTTATGGCAATGAACCCCAAAACTGGTTATGTGAAAGCTTGGGTTGGTGGCCCCAACTTTAAACATTTCAAGTACGACCATGTGAAGCAAGGAAAAAGACAGGTTGGATCAACAATAAAACCCTTCCTTTATACTCTAGCTATGCAGGAAGGATATTCTCCTTGCCATACTATACCCAATGTACCACAAACCTTCATTGTTGGCGATACTACATGGACACCAAAAAACTCTGGTAGTTCAAAGTACGATGGACAAATGGTAACCTTAAAGTGGGGCCTTGCAAACTCAGTAAACAATATTTCTGCATGGCTCATGAAGCAGTTTAACCCTAGAGCCTTAGTTGAAGTTACCAAACGAATGGGCATAACAAGTCGTATCGATCCTGTATATTCAGTTTTCCTGGGAACAGCCGAACTTTCTCTTTATGAAATGGTTGGTGCTTACAGTACCTTTGCTAACAAAGGAGTTCATATTGAACCGATGCTTGTAACCCGTATTGAGGATAAGAATGGCAATGTTTTAGCAACCTTTCATCCCCAAAGAAATGAAGCAATAAGTGAACAAACAGCATACCTTATGCTTAACCTTATGGAAGGGGTTGTAAAGCAAGGGACAGCGGGTAGGTTGAGGTGGAAATACAATCTACATGGTTCGATTGCTGGAAAAACTGGAACCACTCAGAACCATTCGGATGGATGGTTTATGGGAATTGTTCCGAATTTAGTTGCTGGCGTTTGGGTAGGAGCAGAAGATCGTTCCGTTAGATTTCAAACCATTGGCTTGGGTCAAGGTGCGAACATGGCTCTACCAATCTATGGTTTATTTCTCGAAAAAGTTTATCAGGATGGCCACCTTGGAATTAACCCTAATGATCAATGGGAAAAGCCACTAAGATTGATGAATATAAACCTTGATTGTAACGATCCAAACATAAAGCAAGACGGCTATATGGATATCTCGGAGGACGATTTTTTCTAGCTGACTCTTCCTGGTATAGAATCAATTAGTTTTCGGGTGTAGTTTGATTGTGGGTTAGAATACACGTGGTCCGATAGACCAAATTCTTCCATTGAGCCTTGCTGCATCACCATAATCCTATTACTCATGTACTTCACTACAGATAAGTCGTGGGATATGAAAATATAGGTTAAGCCTAGTTCTGCTTTGAGCTGATTTAGAAGATTAAGTATCTGAGCCTGTATTGAAACGTCAAGAGCCGAAACCATTTCATCGCAAACTATCACCTTAGGATTTAGAGCTAACGCTCTGGCTATTGCAATTCTTTGTCGTTGTCCTCCCGAAAACTCATGCGGATAGCGGTAAAAACTATCAGAGGGAAGTGAAACCATGTCAAGTAGGTCGAGAACTTTTCTTTGAATATTCTTCTTTTCAAACATTAGCCCATGGTACTTAATGGGCTCCATAAGTGCCTCTCCGATTGTATGCCTAGGGTTTAGCGACGCAAAAGGATCTTGGAATACCAGTTGAACTTCCCTTCTAAAGGATTTTCTCTGGTCTTTTGACATATTTGAAGTATTAACCCCCTGGTAAACAATTCTCCCTCCTGAAATTTCTGTGAGACCGAGTATTGCCCGTCCAAGGGTAGTCTTTCCGCTTCCTGACTCACCAACAAGCCCTAGTGTTTCCCCTGGGAAAAGGTTGAATGTAAGGTTGTTTACTGCACAGAAAGTTTTTGTGGGCTTTCCCAAAAGATTTCTACTGGTTATGTACAATACAGTTAGTCCTTCAACCTCAAGAATTGGTTTCTTCGAAAATATAGTGCTGTTTAACGCATTCCATTCATTTTCTGTGATGTTAGGATAATCTGCTTTGCTACTGTTGTTTATATAGTCTTGGATGGTTACTAATCGATTTGGTCGAGATGAAAGCGGAGGACGGCATGCTACCAATCCTTGAGTGTAAGGGTGTTTTGGTTTGGAAAGCAATGAATGGGTTGTACCGTTTTCAACCATAACCCCATCCTTTAAAACTAGAAGCTTTTGGGTAATTTCAGAGATAACTCCAAGGTCATGGCTGATGAAAATCAGACCCATACCCCGTTTCTTTTTTACTTCTTTAAGGAGTGAAAGAATCTCCTTTTGAACGGTTACATCAAGGGCGGTTGTTGGTTCATCGGCAATAAGTAGTTTTGGGTTTCCCGCAAGAGCCATAGCAATCATAACCCGTTGCTTTTGACCACCGCTAAGCTGAAATGGGTAACTTCTATACACCTTGTCTGGGTCAGGGAGTTGCATCTCTTGGAATAGTTCTATACACCTCTTTTTACCTTCCTTATAGGCTAGGTTTTGGTGAAGTTCTATCGCTTCAAGAACCTGCTTGCCACAACGCATTGATGGGTTAAGTGAAGTCATGGGCTCTTGAAACACCATAGCTATCAGGTTTCCCCTGACATTAGAAAAAGTTTGGGATATACCTGGGACAAGATCAATAACTTTCCCCGAAACTTCCATTTGTGCAGATCCCGAAATGATTTTAGCGCCACTGGGCAGAAGCCCCAAAAGGGAAAGGGCAGAAATGGATTTTCCAGATCCCGATTCTCCAACAATACCAAGCGACTCACCAATACCTAAGGTGAACGAAAGGCTCTTTAGAACAGTAGTATCGGAAAAGGCAACTGAAAGATTATCAACTCTTAGCATCTATCTTAATGATTACCCGACTTTTCCTGAGCAAACAGTCGGTTTGTAATGATTCTTACGGGAAAACGAGCGGCAAGATACCCTATCAGTAACACAGCAATAAGAATTAATGAGATATCAAGAATCTTTATTTCAACAGGGTATGAATCGACGATGAAAGCACCTACCCCCTTTAGTTTCACAAGTTTAAAGTGTATCTGAAGCCAGCAAATCAAAAGCCCTATTACAGCACCCACGGCTGTTCCAGCAAGGGATACAAGAAGTCCTTCGGCCATGAATATCTTCTGAATAAGCTTGTTATCGGCACCTAAACTACGAAGCGTTTCAACATCTTTCCGCTTATCGATGATAAGCATCGATAGTGTTCCAATAATATTGAATGAGGCAATTATAAGAATTAAACCAAGGATAAGCCCTATGGCAAGCTTTTCAGATTTCATGCTTCGATAAAGAGTTTCATGTTGCTGGTAGCGGTTTAGAACCTTGAACTTGTCGCCTAATAATGCTTCAATTTCTTTCTGTGCTCGAGAATGGTTTGCTTTTTCTGCCAACTTAATCTCAATAGATGTAACCTTATCGTTATGGTTTAGGAGATTTCTAACAAACTCTATGGGTGCAATGGTATATTGGGTGTCGAACTCTTGCTCTATCCTAAAAATTCCTGATGGCATGATAGCCTTAGAGCTGAAGGCTGAGGCTGTTGTAAGTACCATCTGCCTCCCTCTGCGTGGCAGGAAAATTTCAATTGGATCGAAAAGGGCAAGATTAGCATTTAGGTAATAGGCAACACCCTGTCCCATAATGGCAAGAGGCTGACTTCCTCTCCATAGAAGGAATTCGCCATCAATTATCATGCTATCGATTCCCGTGAGCTCGTTATAGTTTCTACTAACTCCTTTTATTATGCCAATATGCTGTCGGCTTCCATACCTAAAAAGCGCATTCTCCTCCAAAACCTCTGAATATACTGCAACGAAAGGGTGGTTTTTTACTTTTTGAAGTTCAGGCAGGGAGTCGGAAAATGTTTTCCCTTCGGAAAGAACGATTCGAAGATCGGGATTGAAAGCTGAAAACATTCGACCAATGAGTCCATCGAATCCGTTGAAAACTGAAAGGACTACAACCAATGCAGTAACGCCCGTTGCCAATCCAATAACCGATATTATTGAAATAATATTGATGACGTTATGCGATTTCTTAGCGAAAAGATACCTTCGGGCTATGTAAAAGGGTAAGTTCATCCTATTGAATTGGTTTTTTGCATAAATATATTACCTCCTCGCTGGGAAGCGCAAAACGTGTTACGATGTCTTTGTGAAGTGTTCTAACAAAATCGTCTTCAGAAACTATAAAACCAGCATTTCTAAGCCTTTTAGGGTAATCCTTCCCGTAAAGTCTAAGATGATCTCTTTGCCCGTAGTACTTTTCTCGAAGTATTGGCGTGCTAATTCTTTTATCCTCAATGGTTTTTTCAAGATTGCTGTCAAGAGGAACCTGAAATATACCAAATCCATTAGGTTTCATAACCCTAAAGAACTCTTTCATTGCTTTGACATCATCGGGTACATGCTCAAGAACGTGATTACATAGGATAACATCAAACGAATCATCAGGGAATGGAATCGATTGAATATCAAACTTCAACTTTGCCCAAGGCGAATTGAGATCAGCCGTTGTATAATCGAGGTTTTCCATGCTTTCGAATCGTTTGATAAAGCAATATTCGGGGGCAATATGAAGCACCTTAAGTTGTACAGAAAAGAAGTTGGTTTTCTCCTTCAAGTAAAGCCAAAGCAACCTATGACGTTCGAGGGAAAGCGAATGGGGTGCAAGTGCATTAGGTCGTACGTCAATCCTTCCGTAGGGAAGCAATTTTCGATACTTCTTGCCAGTGATAGGATCCTCGTATTTGTTTCCATAATAAAAGAAACCAACCAGCCAAAAAACGAAACCTGACATCATTTGAAGATAATGTCGGGGAATAAAACGGCTGGCCAATGAGATAATCCAGCTCATCATGGCTAATCTTTTAGCAGTCTATCAATATTCTCGATGTAATCAAGGGAATCGTCGATGAAGAAAGCCAGTTCAGGCACGATACGCATCTGATTTCTAATCCGTTGTCCAAGCTCATGTCGAATGGTCTTCACGTTTTGTTTCACCAGCTCAAGTATTTCGACTTTCTTTTCAGTAGGAAAAATGCTAAGGTAAACCTTTGCAAGGCCCAAATCGGGGCTAACTCTTACCGAGGTAACAGTAATCATTCGACCCTGATAGCTTGTACGAGATTGTCTTTGGAATATTTCGCCCAAATCCTTCTGAATCTGTCTTCCAACCTTTGCTAAACGAGTTCCTTCCATCTCTTTGTCCTCCAATTTTTATGCAAAGATAGCTTTTTGATTGAACTTCGAAGCAATATGGTATGGTATAACAAGAATGGGCAACAATACCATAAAGTGCAAATCTTTGCTAAGTATTTCTCGTTGATTATTAGTTGTTTTTGTGATATCGTTTCCCCACCTGCCTTTCCTATGCAGTCAGTCGTTGAGCAGATCTGGGATTCACAAAGTTTTTAAAATAACTATCGACTACTTATTTGGGATTTAATTCTTCGAAGAGTCTTTGGTACTCCTTATTATTAAACCGAACAAATGTGGAGCCAAGTTCAACAGGAAATGTGTAACTCATATAAATTTCAGAAACGATAAACCCTACTGCTATCCCGATTAATATACCAACAAACTTGTATGCAAAAGTATCCTCATTTCTAAAGCTCGCTATTTCTGATCCAATAATCATTGAAAGAATAATAATCGACAATTGAATTACACGTCTAATAATAAGCGTTCTTTTCATCTTTTGATCGCACTTTTTGCAGACGGGTACATCTAGGGTAGTCGTTATCTTATTTGGTGGAGCCGAATCTACCCTTTTCACAGTGTAAAAGGTTTCGTACGGTTCTAGGCAAGAACAGCACAAAAGAGGTAAGCTGTATGTATTCATTTATGAAGAATTTGTGATTATTATCAACAACAAACTCCTAAAAATCAGATACTAAAATTACCCTAATCTATCATCCATTGCAAATAATATTTGAAAAATTTGATGAAAAAAAAATTTTTTAAAAAAAATCCTACTCCAAAAACAAATATATTTCTGCCAAACCCTTTGCCGACATATCAGCGTAGAAACTGCTTGGGTGATAGATCCTGAAGTAACCACTTTCACTATATTTATCTGGAATGGCAAGGATTGGTTTTACCTGATCAACCCGGTTAAACAGCTCGCTGAAACTGTAAATTACCCTATAACCATCAATACCGGCAAAGCAAGCAACGCCACTAGCCATCCATTTGTTTAAATCGCCTGTAAACTGCTGCTCTACAAGTGGAAGCATATCAAATCCTTTGAATGTCGAAGATGGGTGGTATCCCATACCTAACCCGTAGAAAACCAAGTTGTATTGGATTAAGGGTTGACTGTTCATTAATGTGTCGATTGTTAAGAACATGCTGTCGTTTTTATAAATATCTACTTTGGGCGAAATTGTTTTTTTAAAATCGCGATTGATTATGTAATCTTTTTTATCGAAAGATTTTACAATGATTTTTGTTGGGTTTTCCAGTTCGCGGTAGGCAAACAAATCCGTGGAGGCAATCACTTTCCAAGCATTTCCAGTTGGGTATTCCACTTCACGTTTGTAAGGTTTGATGGGTGACATCTCGGTGGCAATAATCACCTGATGTGGAAAGTGAGTAAAGAATATTTCATTCCACGAAAACGATATTCTATCGCCTTTTTCATTCTCAATTATAATAAATAAATCTGTCGCTGGACGGAACTCCTCAAGATTTTTCTTTTCGACAATAAACGAATTCAATACATCAAACAATGAATAACCACGATATCTGTAGGCACCAACAAATTGAATATGACCCGAATCGTTAAGAGTTGCCTGTTTGTAAAAAACCTCTCGTTTGTACAACCTTTTCAATTTGACCTTTCCTGGGTTTTTCACTTCTCCATCAATAGCGATTTCTCCCACTTTTAACCTCGTTTCATCTGATTGGTGGTAAATGCTGTTGCCATTTTTGTAATACTTGCTTGTTGCCCCCGAAATGGCATCGGGAACTAGCTTGCATGATGAAACAATTGCCATGCAAGCAATTATGGTAAATAAACTTACTAATCTCATACTAATTTTTTTATTTAATAATATCGGTTAACGATTGATGATTTTTGAAGTGAAGGTTAAATCTTAGATCAAAAATCGTTAACCGACCCGCCAACTGGCGGGGAGCTCGCCGAAGGCAATCATTGTTCTTCAATCCTTAGATTTTTACCCCAATTTCAAGCATAATAAACCGTCCTGGTCCAACTGAAAGACTACTGTCGTAAATCTTTTTATCCAGAATATTCTGTATATTCAACGAAAGAACTACATGACGAAAGATTTCCTTCCAAAGCTTCAAATCCATGGTAAAAGCCGAAGGAAGCTGTTCGTCTTCAATCCAGTCGTCGTATTCATTCCTGTCATTAATGAACATCTTTCCCGTGTAACGGGAGGTTAGGCCTGCGTTAACAAATTTTGTTCTGATGTAAGTCCCAGCAACAAAGGAGTGCTTTGGTACATCGGTAAGAAACTTTCCTGTAAGGTCGAAATCGCCCTCTGCTAGAGGTTTGTATCCTATAATTTTGGAAGATGCAAAAGCGTATCCACCGAAAAGGGTAATGAAACGACTTGGGTTGGCTGTAAAATCTGCCTCAAATCCCATAATGTCCACATCAGAGATGTTTGAACGAATCATGATTGGTCTTGGACCAAAGCCCATATCTATGCTATCGCCAGTTGATACGTAGTACAGGAAATCTTTCCCCTTTGAGTAGAAGGCACTCGCTGCAATTCTCAACCATTTAATGGGTTTGTAATCGCCACCGATTTCGTAATTGCCCAAATATTCTGGGGTGAGATTTGGATTTGCGACCTTGAAGCCACCCCTTACCCTTCCTGATCGGCAAAGGTCGTCAAGTACAGAAGGGCGAAAGCCACGGCTATAGCTTGCGTAAACTCTGTAATTCTCGTTGGGTTTATACTGTGCAGATAAGCGAGGACTGAATGCTCCCCAACTCACATCATCCTGATTTGAGAACTGGTACTGGTTCATAAAAACAGTCTCGGAAGAGGGAGTATTGATAACAAACTCACCATCAAAGAAACGAGCAAAATCGTATCTTAATCCAGCAGTAAACTTAATCTTATCGCTGAGTAAACTTACTTCATCCTGTAGGTAAAAACCATAGAAATCCATCTTGCCACGGTTGTCAACCTGATCGGTTGAGGTGTAATAGATATCAGAGGCATCTACTTCTCCCTTTCTAATATCGACACCTGTTGTAAGTGTTTGGTTTTTAATGGAGTAACTTGCGTTAGTAAGAACACCGTAGTCGCTTCTAACCGAGAGTACATCGTACCAGGTGTAATCATCGCGCATCCACTCGCTCACCCTTTTATAGAATTCCCTTTGGAAAAAGGTAGAAGCATTCCATGCTAGGTTTCCAGATTTTCCTCTTAACACTGAACGTATTTGGTAGGTATCGTACTCACGAGTGTTGCCAAGAGGCTGAAAGACCGTTTCGCCTGTTGTGCGAACATCATCGAAAAGGGTGAAATCGACTTCAGCAATAAACTTCTCACCAGCTTCGTAGCCAGTTTTGAGATTTAGAACCTTCTCCTCGAATGTCGATTCGGTGATGTAGGGGTTTGCTTTTTGGTC
The DNA here is from genome assembly GCA_964481075.1 of uncultured Rikenellaceae bacterium. GTDB lineage: Bacteria > Bacteroidota > Bacteroidia > Bacteroidales > Tenuifilaceae > MWFE01. The sequence continues at coordinate 23,096 of CAYZSD010000040.1, forward strand.
GGCCTCGGACTGAGTGATATAGCCATCGCTGTTGCGAAACAGCCCATTGGCTGCCCAGTAGAAGCCATTTCCAAGCTTACCAGCAAGCTTAGTGTTGATACCCTTTGTATTATAGGTACCGTAATTTCCAGTAACGCTTCCCTCAATGGTTTTTGTAGGTTTTTTACCAACCACATTAATGATGCCACCCATCGCGTTACCTCCATAAAGCGCAGAGCCAGGGCCCTTAATCACCTCGATTCTTTCAATTTCTCCAGTGGAGATGAGATTCCAGTTTACCGAGCCACCATCGGCCTTGTTTACAGGCACGCCGTTGAGCAGCACAAGGGTTCGTGCCTGCTCCTTACCGCTAACGCCCCGCATGGATACCGTAGAACGGAATGAGAATAATCCGAAAGATCGTGCGGTATGAACACCCGGAAGCAATGAGAGAAGTTCATCGACACTCTGATAGGAACTTAAGGCTATTTTTTCAGGCATAATT
>CAYZSD010000041.1:0-23572 GCA_964481075.1 uncultured Rikenellaceae bacterium
CAATTGGTGGTTTTACCGGACAGAAGCAACCTGGTCCTGAGTTCATGAGGGTAACGCGAGATAGTACTCGAATATACATTGACACTGAATCAACAAGCAAAGGCAATAAGGGTGGCTTTGCTATTGGAGGGCTTACAGGGCAAAAGGCAGACTCAATGAGCTTTATGTTCCTCACACCAGACAACTATTTTATTGGACATAAAGCTGGTATGAATACCGTTCCTCATCCAAATCCTGCGAATGATGGTGGAAGATACAACTCGTTTATAGGCTATGAATCGGGAAAAGCAAATTTTTCTGGGAAATACAATACGTTTATGGGGTATCAAACAGGCCTAGAGAATACTGGTAGCGATAATACCTTTATCGGATACAAAGCAGGTAGCGCCCATAAAGATAAGGGTGGTAATGTTTATATAGGAAGCAAAGCGGGTTTAAATGCAACTGAAGGACAAAAAAATGTTTACATTGGTGAGTTGGCAGGAGCTTCTACTACCACAGGTCAAAACAACATTTTTCTTGGCTTGGAGTCGGGATTCAGCTCATTGGGGGGTAGTTACAATATATTTATGGGGGTTAGGTCTGGCAGAAACAATGAAACAGGTGAAAGCAATATCTTTATAGGTAACCGAAGTGGTTTTAGTAACACCGATGGAACCAACAACGTATTTATTGGAAATCAAGCAGGACACGAAAATATCTCAGGGGCATACAATACCTTCATGGGGTTTGAGGCAGGGTTTAACAATAAAGATAGTAGTAATACTTTTATTGGATATCAAGCTGGAAGGTCACATAATTCAAGGGGTGGAAATGTTTACATAGGAAGCAATGCCGGTCTAAACGCAACAAATGGCATGCATAATGTTTATATTGGTGAATCAACAGGTCTAAATACCACCTATGGTACAAAAAACGTGTTCATTGGCTATGAGTCAGGGCTAAACAATAAAGGCGATCAAGCAGTGGAAGAAAAAGGCAGCTACAATGTTTACCTTGGCTATCAGGCTGGTAAAATGGGTCAGATGGTAAGCCGAAACGTGTTTCTTGGCTATCAAGCAGGCATGAATACTCGAGAAGGGGCTAGCCCAGGTGATGGTTCAACGAACGTTTTCATTGGCTCCGAGGCTGGCTTAACCAACACCACAGGAAGCCAGAATACGGCCATTGGAGAGCAAGCTTTGAAATCAAATACCACCGGTAGGTGCAATGTTGCCCTAGGTCGAGCCCCTCTAATAAACAATACTGAAGGACAAGGAAATATTGCGCTTGGTAATTACTCGCTAGCTGGCAATACTTCAGGCTCGGCAAATATTGGTCTTGGCTCAGAGGCTCTTAACACCTCGCTAACTGGACACGGAAACGTTGCAATTGGACCTGAGGCACTTAAGAACTCAAAAAACGATGGCAATACCGCCGTGGGAAGGTATGCCCTTAGGGAACTATCCGGAGGGTCAAACAACACAGCAATAGGGTTTGGTGCTACAGTTAGCCCTTTAGGAACATACAATAATTCTACTGCTATTGGAAATGGGGCAACTATCACAGCCTCTAATCAAATAGTTATTGGTAATTCAAGTGTTAGTAGTGTAGTTATCAATGGAATTGAAACCACAACTACCACCGAAGTGCCAAATGTTTACATCAACTCCACCGGTCAGCTAATGAAATCAACTTCTACTGGAGGTGGTGGCGGTGGAGTATCGGGTTCTGGGCAAGCGGGGAAACTTGCGGTTTGGGATGGAACCACATCGCTTTCCTCAAATACCTCACTTCATTGGGACAATGTCAATGCAAGACTTGGAATTGGAAAAGAAATCCCTGAAACCAAGGTACATATCTTACAACCTGGCACAAATCTGGGATTTAGAATAGAAAAAGGAAATGGAAACTATTGGGGATTAGGGGCTGGAATAACAAATGATAACAAGTTGTACTTCCTTTACAATGGCGTTAGCAAAGCAGAAATTAACGATTTATCAGGTACTTATTCAGCAATTTCTGATTTAAACCTTAAGAGCGATATTCAGCCTCTTGGTAGCGTCCTCGAAAAAGTTTTACTTTTAAAACCATCTTCATTCTTTTTCAAATCAGATGTTCAAAAAAGTGTTAGATCTATTGGATTCATTGCCCAGGAGGTGGAATGGTTTTTCCCTGAGTTAGTTAGCGAATTTGATAGCGGAGATAACATAATAAAATATAAAGGTCTTTCTTATGATGGGTTTGCAGTTCTTTCTATTCAGGCAATAATCGATTTGAATACAAAACTTGAACACACAATTATTGAAAATAAATCAACTATGGATGAACAGAGTAAAACAATTAATGAACTGCAAAACCAGGTTACCGATCTTAAAGCCCGCCTCGAGCGGCTCGAACAGTTACTTCAAAAGTAAAATAATCAACCAGTTAACCTAACCCGCTAGCCGAATACTAGCGGGTTTTTTTAATAAAACTTGACATTAAGTTTTTTTACCTATAACTTTCTCTCTCCTTAATTCGCCTTTTAGGGTTAAATACTACCCCAAGTTTTGTAAAGAAAACCTAAATACTTAGCGCCATGAAAAAGTTTTCCGTTCTATGCTGTTTAAGCCTATTATTTATTCTTATTCAGGCTCAGGTTCCCCAGGGGTTCAGCTATCAGGCGTTGATTCGCAGTCCTGAGGGTGTAGCTCTGTCAAATCAATCGGTTTCAATAAAGATAACCCTTCAGGATGCCTTGGGGGAATCTGTTTATTACTCCGAGATCCATGAGGTAATTACATCGTCTTTGGGGGTGGCAACGCTCACAATAGGAGAGGGGTTGGGTGAATTTGGTATTTTCAGCGAAATACCTTGGAGCAACGAGAGCATTTTCCTGAAAATTGAGGTTGATGCTACTGGTGAAAAGGATTTTGTTGAAATGGGAGTATCGAAGATTAACTCAGTGCCATACACGCTTCTTGCTCAAAAGGCTTTAGAGCTGGCAAAAAACCCGAACGCAGGTGAAAACGACCCTCTTTTTGCTGTTCACAATAGTGAGGGCAAGCTGGTATTTGGTGTTTATGAGGCGGGTGTTCGGATTTACGTTGACGACTCCGCAACCCCTTCAAATGGAAAGGATATGAAAAGCGGATTTGCCATTGGGGGGTTTACCGGACAAAAGGAGGAGCAGATTGCTAGGGAGTTTCTTCGGGTTACCCCTGATAGCGTCAGAATTCTAATTCGTGAGCCACTACAAAAAGGCGATAAGGGTGGTTTTGCCATTGGTGGCTATACCGGACAGAAACAGACGGATGGAAACTTTCTCTTTCTCAAACCCGAAAACTATTTCATTGGGCACCAAGCAGGAGCAAACACAGTTGCAGGGGAAGGAGATGAGGGGAGATACAACATTTTTATTGGTTTTGAAGCTGGTAAAAACAATATTTCAGGTCGATTTAATACATTCATGGGATATAACACCGGACTGAACAACACGGGTAGTGATAATACTTTCATAGGTTATCAGGCTGGTTATGAGCATCAGGAGGGTGGTGGAAATGTTTACATAGGCAGCAAAGCTGGAAGAAATGCTACCAACGGAACTCGTAATGTTTACATTGGTGAGAAGACGGGGCAAAGCACAACATTTGGTCGTTCAAATGTTTTTATTGGCTTCGAATCGGGAATGAACTTAACGGGTAATGAGCAAGATCCTGATAAAGGAAGCTATAACGTGTTTTTGGGTTACCAGTCGGGAAGAGCCTGCGATACCGTTTTTAGAAACGTATTCATAGGTTACCAGGCAGGCATGAATACAGTTGCCGATGAAGAAATTGGTGGGTCCGTTAATGTTTTCATTGGCTCCGAAGCAGGGTTATCGAACACAACAGGATATGGAAATACTGCCATTGGCGAGCAAGCACTTAAGCAAAATACGTTGGGTAATGGAAACGTAGCCATTGGTCGTCGACCATTGATTAACAATACTACCGGAATTTTTAATATTGCGTTAGGCAATATGGCGCTAACCTCAAATGAAACAGGGAAGGGTAATGTTGCAGTTGGCTCTGGGGCTCTTTTCAAACTGGTTTCTAACGATCACAATGTAGCTGTGGGTGAGGGTGCTCTTGCTTTAGCACTCGATAGCGCCAACGTTGCTGTTGGTCCCTATACCTTGGCTTTTCTTAAGAACGGAATAAACAATACGGCCATTGGGAAAAAAGCCAACGTAAGTGTCCTTGGAGGTACCTACAATAACACAACGGCCATAGGCTATGAGGCTATTGTTACCTCTTCGAATCAGGTTGTTATTGGTAACTCCGAGGTAACCAGCTTTGTGGTCAAGGGAGCCTTCAATGCAACCACTGCTAATGAAAGTGCTAATCTTTTTGTGGCCAGCGATGGTTCAATAATGAGATCTTTAGTATCAACGGTTACTGGTAGCGGAACAGCCAACAAGTTGGCATATTGGAATGGGGAAGGAGAGAGCACCCTCTCTTCAGTTAGCAGTTTGCACTGGGATAACATAAACGGAAGGCTTGGTGTAGGCGAATCGAGTCCCGATGCCCGACTTCATATTAATCAGCCATCCGGATCATTGCCAATAAGAATAACCAAAGCTTCTACGTCAAACTATTGGGGCTTTGGTGTTAGGGTGGTGGGCACCGATAACGACGATTTCGTTTTTGCATACAATGGAACGACCAAAGGGTTTATCGATGATGTATCGGGTGAATACACAACCGCTTCGGATAGAAGACTAAAAAGCAACATAGAACCCATTGGTTACGTGCTGGATAGGGTTGTCCTTTTAAACCCTTCCAGTTACTTTTTTATTGGTTCCAAAGGAAGCGATAAGAAATCTTTAGGCTTCATTGCACAGGATGTGGAGGATATTTTCCCAAACCTTGTGAGGGAGTTTGTAGAAGAGGATGGAGTAACGTACAAGGGCCTCTCATACGATGGTTTTACCGCTATCTCTATTCAAGCCATAATAGACTTAAATGCTAAGTTAGAGCAAACCATATCCCAGCAGGAACAAGCCATTAACCAGCTAAGGCAAGACGTTGAGAATATGAAGAATATTATCAATAAGCTTATGAAACAGCCTTAAAGAATGAAATGTAGTCTTTTAAGATAGAAATACTTGCCCAAAACACAGGATTAATTTTTACAGATTGCTTGGTCGCAAGAAACACTCCTTGCAATGACCTCGTAAACTTACTTGTTAAGGCATAATACGCAAAAATGTTCACTCAAACCACCCATTTCACTTTGTTGAATACACTTTTACAACACCCCCTCTTCCAGTAGCTTTTCTATTTCTTCGCTTTTTAAACCTAGCATACTGGTTAGCACCTCAAAATTATGCTCCCCTATCTCTGGTGCAGGTTGTCGGGTTGTTTCTTCCTTCAAGGAGCTCATTTTTATTGGATTACCAGCAATTTTAATTCTACCAGCCTTTTTATCTTCAACCTCCACCATCATGTTGCGAGCAAGTATTTGAGGCTCTGTGAAGAGCCTATCAATGGTGTTTATTGGGCCACAAGGAATTCCAGCCCCATCGATAGCTTCAACCCAATCAGAGGCGGTTTTGGTAATGAAAGTCTTGTCAAGCTCCTCAACAAGCAGAGAAAGATTTTGTGTACGTAGTTCGTTCGTCGATAGCTTTTCGTTGGAAAGTAAATCGGGCCGGTTAATTGCCTCACAGAGTTTCTTCCAGAGCGAGTCGTTACCGCAGCCAATCACAAAGTAGGCATCGCTGGCCTTGAAGGCCTGAAAGGGTGCAATGGTGGGATGCCTATTGCCAAGGGGTTGTGGCTGTGTGCCATCAACCTGATAGCGGGTTATGGCATTTTCAAGAATTGAGACCTGACAGTCGAGCATGGCAACGTCAACCTTTTGTCCTAAGCCTGTATTATTACGATATTGGAGTGCCGCCAGAATACCAATGGCAGTATAGAGCGAAGCGGTAATATCGCCCAGCGACATACCGACTCGTGTAGGAGGAGCATCGGGCCATCCAGTAATGCTCATAATTCCGCCCATTGCCTGGGCAAGGATGTCGTATGAGGCTTTCTGTGAGCTGGGCCCAGTATGCCCATATCCCGAGGAGGCAGCATAGATAAGCCTTGGGTTCAACTCCTTGAGTGTTTCGTATCCTAGACCTAACTTCTCCATTGTTCCTGGTCTGAAGTTCTCAATAACAATATCGAACTGCTTCACCAAATCCTTGAAAATTGCTCTTCCCTTTTCCGATTTCAGGTTGATGGAGATGCTCCGTTTCTCTCTGTTAATGCTAAGAAAATAAAGACTTTGTCCATTCTTAAAGGGACCAAAATGACGTGAGTCGTCACCTGTGCCAGGAACTTCTACTTTTACTACATCGGCACCCAAATCGCTTAGAATCATCGTGCAGAATGGCCCTGCCAAAACTCGCGTAAGGTCAAGCACCTTAATGTTTTCTAATGGTTTCATATTTACACACTTATTGTAACTAATGTTTTTATTATTCAAATATTTTCAAGTTATATAAATTAGATTTTCTTTCAGTCTCGTAAGTTCTGATTTCCTTCTCTAGTTTTTCTCCTTTGTATTCTTGAGCTAACTTTAATCTACGCAAAACTATTTTAATGTATTCGTCTTGCAGTTCAATACCAACGGAAGTTCTTCCTAATTTTTTTTGCAACAAAACTAGTTGTAAAGGTACCTGAAAAGGGGTCAAGTACTAAATCACCAATATTTGAACTGGCTTTAATTATTCTTTCAAGGAGTGCGATTGGTTTTTGAGTTGGATGGTTTTCATACTCTTCCATTCTATATCTAACCCTTGCAAATTCCCATACATTCCCTGGCACTTTTTCAGAACTATAAACTGTTGGAATTGCTTTTCTGTAATCTATAAGTTTTCTTTTTGCACCCGTTTTTGCTTCAACAAGTATTTCGTTAGTATTGAATGTGTAATTTTTTTTGTCTTTCACACAAAATAAAATAGGTTCATACAATGAACCATAATAATTCTTTGCTTGTACACCTGAACTATCGTAATACCAAACTATTCTTGAAAGAATATCAATTTTTCTTCTAAGATAAATATCAAAAAAAGGCATAAATTGAGTTGCTGTCATTACATAGAAACTTCCATTAGATTTAAGTTTTTTTATACATAAGTCTAACCATTGATAACACCAATCAAGGTATTTTTCTTCTGAATCCCATTTATCTTTATGTCCGTTGAAGTTTTTACCAATATTGTAGGGAGGGTCAGCAAAAATTAAATCAACAGAATTATCTGGTAAATCAATTAAAGCTTCAAGTGCATCACCGTGAATTACTTTATGTTCTTTGTTACCAAATATTTCCATTGTAATATATTTACAGATTAAACTACAAATTTATCAATAAAATATTAGATACGTGAGCGAAACTTATATCTCAATTTTTTCCAGTATTGGTAAATAACTAAGAAGAAAGCATTAAATCAATTACTTGCTTTTCTTCTGATGCTCAAGAAGGGTCATGCAGATCTTCTCGGCGGTAATAGGCATTGATTTTATCCTAATCCCAAGCGCATTGTCAATGGCATTGGCTATCATGGGCGCAACTGGAATCATGGTGTGCTCGCCCATACCCCTGGCGCCGAAGGGGCCATCGGGCTGAGGCACCTCAATGATGATAGGAATTATCTCGTCGGGAACATCCAAAGCCGTTGGGATTTTATAGTCGGTGAAATTGGGGTTGAGCATCTTCCCCCGATGGTCGAACTTCATTTCCTCATAAAGTACTGTCGATATTCCCTGAAGAATTCCACCAACAATCTGTCCTTCAACAAGATTTGGATTGATGGCCTTTCCGCAGTCAACGGCTTCAACAATTTTCTTAACCTTTACCTTGCCAGTTTGTTTATCAATCTCAATTATTGTTGCGGCTGCACCAACCGTGTAATGGACGTTGGGATGCCCTCCCTGACTTGTTTCTGGGTCGGCATTTGTTGACGCAAATTCGGGCATAAAAACACCACGTCCAATTATTGGGCCACCCTTGAAGGTGCCATCTTCCATCTGAACTCCGTTGATAACGAAATCTCTGAGCGCTAGCTCAAAGTTTGGCTGGGTTCTGCACTTAACCTTCTCGTCGTCGAGGTAAAGCATATCCTTTGGGAGGTACTTAGTGCGAGCGATTAGGTTGAATATTTGCTCCCGAGCATCGAGGGCTGCCATTCGAACAGCATTTCCACAGCCCCAGGTAATATGTGAAGCAACGGTTTGCCACTCGTAGGGGTTTCGGTCGGTATCGGGGTTCTCGGTTCGAATTTTTGATGTGGGTATAGAAAGCACCTCGGCAGCAATCTGTGCCATTACGGTGAGGAATCCTTGCCCAAGATCCATACCCGAAACAAGAAGGTTTACGCTGGCATCCTCGTTAAGCTTAAGGAAACACGATGAAGAAGCATTTGGTGGCATGGCAGGAGCCTTCCAGAAAAGAGAAAAACCTTTGCCAATGGCAACATCTGGGCTTGAGGGGTTAAGCTTCTCGTTCCATTTAATCTCCTTCTCAACTGCATCAATGGCTTGAAGCAAACCATTGGGGTTCATGTGAGCACCGTAAGCGGTAAGATCGCCCTCACGAATTGCGTTTCTCCTCCGAATCTCGACCGAGTCAATATTCAGCTGTTTGGCAATACGATCCATGTGCGACTCCAATCCAAACAGGAACTCAGAATATCCAAATCCACGGTATGGCCCACCGGGAGGAAGATTTGTGTAAATGCAGTATGAGTCAATTGAAACATTATCGACCCTATAGGGTCCAATTGCTGAAAGACCAACAGCATTAACCACGTTTGCACCGTACTCAACGTAAGCACCTGCATCCCAGAAAAGTTCGTGATGCAAGGCAATAATTCGTCCGTCCTTCTTCACTCCAACTTTCAATTTTGCTACAACGCCTAAACGCTGATAGGTATTATAAAATTCTCTCTCGCGATTCCAAAGCACCTTTACAGGGTGACCCTGTACCTTCATTGCGATTGCAGCAGCAATAATCTCCATTGTTACTCCAGCTTTTGAGCCAAAGCCCCCCCCAACATGGGGAGCAATCACCCTAACATCATTATGCTTTATGCCGAGAGGTGCCAGGGCATTTGCGAAAAGATTTCTTTGTGTATGAGGTGATTGTGATGATGCCCAAACTGTCAATCTTCCTGAATGGTCGTATTTTGCCACAGCAGCATGGTACTCAATGGCACAGTGAGAGTATCGTGGAACTTCGTAGGTATCTTCAAGAACGTAATCGGCTTCTGCAAAGCCCTTTTCGGTATCACCCCTTCGTATCTTCCTATGGTGAGCAATATTGGTATCGGGTTTTGGGAAGAACCAAGGAACGTGCTTGTAGTTTTTAAGGTCGGGATGAATAAGATCGGCATCCTCTTTTATGGCATCAACTGGGCTAAGAACTTTAGGTAGAGGGGAGTAGTTTACCTTAACCAATTTGGCGGCTTTCTTTGCTGCCTGGGGTGTTCGTGCAACCACAGCAGCAATCTGCTCGCCAAAAAAGCGAACCCTATCCTGTGCAAAGATGAACCTATCCTGCATGTAAAGTCCAAAGTTATAGGGGAAATCCTTTCCTGTGACTACAGCAAGCACTTCGGGAACTTTTTCTGCCTCTGAGGTATCGATGCTCAGTATCATGGCATGGGCATGGGGACCTTCAACGATTTCGGCATATAGCAAATCGGGGCCGAACTCAAGATCATCGGTGTAGAGTGCTGCACCTGAAACCTTTTCCTTGCCATCGACACGAACGGCCGATTGGCCAACATACTTTAACTCTTCCATGTTCTTTAGTACTTTTGGGTTACTTCCTTAATGGCATCGATTACAGGTTTATAACCTGTACAACGGCAAAGGTTTCCGGCAATTGCTTCTTTTACTTCGTGTTCCGTAGGATGGGGATTCTTTCGAATAAGCTCGGTGGCCGAAAGTATCATTCCTGGAGCGCAATAGCCACATTGGTAAGCATTTCGCTCATTAAGTGCCTTTTGAAGAGGGGTTAATCCTCCCTTCGAAATGCCTTCAAGGGTTAGTATATCCTGTCCATCAATCTCAATGGCGAAAATTAGACAGCTACGAACGGTTTTTCCGTTGAGGATTATTGTACATGCACCGCAATCACCACTATCGCAGCCACATTTTGGGCTTTTTACTCCTAGCCTATCGCGTAGAACCTCAAGAAGGATTTCATTTGGTGCTACATGGATATATCGAAGCTCTCCGTTGAGGGTAAATGATATCTTTTTCATGGTTAAATTATTTCGTTACAAGTTTTGGCATTTTCAGCCTTTCAATGGCTGAATTCATTGCCCTTTCGAACATAACCTTGGTCATGTGCATTCGGTACTCCTTGGTAGCACGAACATCGGTTATTGGTGCTATCACCTTCTCAATCATCTCCTTGGCTTCTGTTATCGCTTTTGGGTTGATGCCATTGGTTTTTAGGTGCGACTCAATCTTTAGGGAACGTTTGGGGATTGGTCCCACCGACCCAAAAGCCACATGGCATGTGCCATCGGCAAACAGCAGCACACCCACATTGGCCTGCGAAAGATCTTCCCCGGAGTAGCGCATCATTTTCTGGTATGCACCAGCATATTTTCCCTTTGGAATAGGAACAGATACATGTGTAACCATTTCATTTTCAACAATAGAAGTCTTTCGGTTTTCAACAAACCATTTCTGAATAGGGACATCTCTTTCACCATCAAGGCTAATGCAATGAACAACAGCATCATGGACTAGGAGAGGGGCTGCGCTATCCATGCAAGCCACAGCAGAGCAGATGTTTCCCACCATGGTCGCCCTATTTCGTACCCCGTTGGAAGCTACAAGCCCAGCCGCTTCGAATAGGATATAGAAATTATCCCTAATAATGCTCGACTCGAGAATGGAGTTAAAGGTAACCAGCGCCCCAATTTTTATGATATTATCAACAATCTCGATCTTTTCGAGCGATTTTATTCCCTTCACATCAATCAGAACTTGTGGAATCCTAAAGCCCTGTTTCATCTCGTTCGCTAGGTCGGTTCCGCCTGCAAGGACACGAGCATTCTTGCCAAACTGGCCAAGAAAACTCACTGCTTCTTGCAGCGTTGCTGGCTTTTCGTAGCCAAACTCGTAGGGGATAGCCATACAAAAAATTTTTGTTTAATACTTTAAACTAAACCTAATAGAATTCTCTCAAGACTATGGCCATTGGTGAATAATCTTTCGGGGTTCTCAATTGATTCCTTCACTTTTAGCAAGAAACCCACAGAATCTTTTCCGTCAATTATTCTATGATCGTAGCTTAAGGCGATGTACATCATGGGTCGTATTTCAACTTTTCCGTTAATTGCAACTGGTCTTTCAGTAATGCTGTGCATACCAAGGATGCCCGATTGTGGAGGATTAAGTATGGGGGTTGAAAGCATTGAACCGAATACCCCACCATTGGTAATGGTGAATGTTCCACCCGAAAGATCGTCTAAGTTTATCCTTCCCGAGCGCCCTTTCTCGGCAAGGATTGCTATTTGTTGCTCAATTTGAGCCATTGTAAGGGTTTCAGCGTTTCGAAGTACCGGAACCATTAACCCTTTAGGCGTTTGAACAGCTATACCAATATCGTAGTAGTTGGGTGTAACAATCTCTTCATCAACTATCTGCGAGTTAACCATGGGGTGTTGAATGAGTGCTCCGACAACAGCCTTAGTGAAGAATGACATGAATCCTAGTTTAACGCCGTGTTTTTCAGTAAATTCCTTCTGAAAGGAGCTTCGAATGGCTATAACCTTCGACATATCAACTTCGTTGAAGGTTGTAAGCATAGCTGTTTCGTTTTTAACAGCAACCAACCTTTCGCTCAACTTCTTACGAAGTTGACTCATTGGTGTTCTGGTTTTGTTTCGTGAGAAGGAGGGAGAAGTGTAATCGTTCGATTTCGAAGCATTAACCAGTGAGTTCACCTCTTTGCTAGTAATCCTTCTGATGCCACTAACCACCTCGTCAACGCTTAATCCCTTTTCTTCCATTAGCTTACGGGCAATGGGAGTAACCTTAACCGATGGAGTAACAGATTGGGCTGTTTTTTCTTCCTTCATCTGTTTTGAAGTAGAGGTCTCCTTTATTGGTTTGGTAGCTTTTTCAGTATTTGCTATGGGTTTTGAAGTATGAGGTTTACTTGCATCAGTGTCGATAGTACAGGCAACCTCACCAACTTTTATTGAACCCTGTTTCTTAAGAATGCTAATTAATCCGCTATGGCTTGCCAGTAAGGGGAGGGTAGCCTTCTCCGATTCAATCTCGGCGAGCTCCTGATCTTTCTCTACCCACGTACTATCCTCAACAAGCCAGCGAGCAATTTCAACCTCTGAGATGGATTCCCCAGGGCTGGGAATAGTGATTTCAACCTTCATAGGCTATTCGATTTGGTTTATCCGTTTACAAATCTAAACATAAAAATCATTCTAAATGTTTCGCAAAAGCTTTTTTAGTTTATGTTGAATGGAGATAAGTTGAGTTTTTTGTATTGATTCCAAAAATTCATTCAACATAAGACAGTTTTGGATATTAACAGCAACGACCCGTTTAGCTTCATAAACCAAACGGGTCGTAAATACTTAGTGAGGTAAATCTCAACAAATGCTATAAAAAATCCTTACCTACTGAATTATCGTCATTTCATCGACCAGATGTTTTGCACCAGCATACTTGTCAATTATAAATAGCACATACCTAATATCAACGCTTATTGTGCGCTGATAATCAGGTTCGAAGATGATATCGCCGCTCATGGCTTCCCAGTTACCATCGAAAGCGCAGCCAATAATATGTCCCTTAGAGTTGATAACTGGACTGCCAGAGTTACCGCCTGTAATGTCGTTATTTGATATGAAGGCAATTGGCATATCACCGTTCTTCATTCCGTATGGGCCAAAATCGCGATTGTTGTATAGTGTTTTAAGTTTTTCGGGTACAACAAATTCCCAGTTGTTTGGGTCTTCCTTTTCCATCACCCCTTTGAGGGTTGTGATGTAGTTGTAGTGAACAGCATCACGGGGGTAGTAATCTAGAACCTGTCCGTATGTAATCCTCATGGTTGAGTTTGCATCGGGGTACATGGGTTTGCCTTCGTTCATTTCCATGATACCCGCAATGTAAAGCCTGTGTCCTTTCCTGAAGTTTTGGTTTATCTCTTTGAGGTTATCTGAAATTCTATCAGAAACCTTTCTGATTGATTGTGATGCAGCATAAGCTGGGTCGGCCATTAGCCTTTCTGCGGTTGGGTTGCTGAGGAATTCGAAGAACTTAACCGAGTCGGTTAGAAAGGAGTTTTCGAACAGGTGGTTGACGTATGCCTCGAAGTTGCCATTAAAATCACCTTTGATTTTTGAAATAAAATCGGGATGGTTTTCTTCCTTCACTTTTTTTGCAAAAAGTTCAAGCATGGTTTTTGCAACTTTTCTGTCGGTTGGTACATTGTAGTCCTTGTAAAAGGCTTTAGCAGCTTGTTTAATCCTTTCAACCCTTGAATCAAGACCATCTTCACCCTTTGAAAGGAACTCGTAAAAATCTTCTAATCTTGAGGCAAAGCCAAAGATTTCAACTCCCGTGTAAAGTGTTTCGTTTATGTAAAGGTTGGTGTAGGTAAGGTCATTTCGATTGATAAGTGCATTCTGAATAAGACTAAGAGCTTCACCGTAGGCTTTTGTTCGTTTCTTGTTTGCAGCAACCCATTTTGAAAAATCGGCTTCCGATTTCTCCTTGTTTTCCTTAACGTTGAGTGACTTTAATGCCATATTCTGCCCAATGGAGTACTTCCAGTAGTTCGAACTTCTTGAGTATTTATTTGCGTACTTAATCCTTATCTCATCGCTTGCAAGCATGTCCTCAAGCAGCAGCTCCTGCCTTATTCCTCTGATATATGAGCGATTGCTGTTTATGATTGACTCGGTTTCGTCCACTTCCCAGGAGGTCATAAAGCGGTCGGTTCTGCCGGGGTAACCAAGAATCATTGTGAAGTCACCTTTCTCAACTCCTTTAAGGGAAACCGGTAAATGATGCTTGGGTTTATATGGCACATTGTCCGCAGAATATGCTGAGGGTTTATTGTCCTTGTCGGCATAAACCCTAAATATTGCAAAATCGCCGGTATGGCGAGGCCACATCCAGTTGTCGGTATCGGCCCCGAATTTTCCAATGGAGGAAGGGGGTGCTCCAACCATTCGAACGTCGTTAAATACCTCATAAACCATGAGGTAGAACTTATTCCCACCGTAGAAGCTTTGAACACGTGCAGTATAGTGTGTATCCTTTGTTGCTTCGCTGCTTATGTTTGTGAATGCTTTTTCGAGCTCCTGTGCCCTTTCTTCCTCTGTCATGCTCTCTTTAAGGTTACCATTTACCTTGTCGGTAACATCCTCAATTCTAACAAGAAAAGTAACGCTAAGGCCTGGGCTGGGAATTTCTTCATCGAGGCTCATAGCCCAGAACCCATTCTTTAGATAGTCGTTTTCGGTGCTGCTATGGCTTTGAATAACCCCGTAACCGCAATGATGATTGGTGAGGATAAGACCCTTATCGGAAATGACCTCTCCGGTACAGCCACGACCAAACTGCACAATGGCATCCTTAAGACTGGACTGGTTGATACTGTAAATTTGCTCGGCAGTTAGCTCTAACCCCATGCTCTGCATGGTAGCAATGTTGTACTTCTGGATAAGTGGAAGAAGCCACATTCCCTCGTCGGCACGCAGGTGCGAGGAGATTACAAGGAAAAGTGCCAGAAAAAAAGTTAAGAATCGTTTCATAGTAAATTATTTTTATGTTAATGTTTGGTCTTTCAATCTATTTATGATTTTGTTTTTGCAAAGGGGTTTAATCTGTGCGAATAGTTTTGATTAATAATATTTTTAACTGATGTTCAACTCATACTGTTTAATGCCCGACTGCCTGTTACCCAACTTGAATGAAATCCGATGGTGTTCTGTGATTCCAAATTTTTCGATTGCCTGCCTGTGTTTTTTTGTTGGGTACCCCTTGTTTACGGCCCATCCATAGCTTGGAAACTCTTTTGAGAGGTTCTCCATAAATAGGTCACGGTATGTCTTAGCGATTATGGAGGCTGCGGCAATACTCAAATACTTTGAGTCTCCCTTCACGATACACTGGTGCTGTATGTCCATAAAGGGTTTAAACCGATTCCCATCGATAATTAGGAAGGTGGGAGCAGGGTTCAACCCTTCAATAGCTTTGTGCATGGCTAGAATTGATGCATTGAGGATGTTAATCCTGTCAATCTCCTGGGGCGAGACCCATTGTACACACCAGGCAGTTGCACTCTTCTCTATTTCCTCCTTAAGTACCATCCTTTGCTTGTGACTTAGCTGTTTTGAATCGTTCAGGCGAGGGTTCTTGTAATCCTTTGGAAGGATAACGGCAGCAGCAAACACAGGGCCTGCCAGACATCCCCTTCCAGCCTCATCGCAGCCTGCTTCGGACAGATTATTTCTATCGAAATACTGTTTCAGCATTTGGTTTTGGGGTATAAATTTCATTTTAGGAGAAAATATGACATCTTAGACTTATACTATCCAAGCAATTCAAAAAAATGTTTGTCCACCTCCGAAACATGTCTAAAAATGGAAGAGTAAAAAGATTTGACCATTAAGGATGTCGGTATATGTAGTTGATGATGAAAAGTCATTAACAATCTCATCAGTATTCACTGTATTATAATCCCAGTCCCAAAACTCAAATTTTTGAATAGTTTTTCCATTTATTCTCATAATATAACCTAAGCCCAACTCGCCACCAATTGATATTTTTGGAAAGATGAAATACTCTATGCCTGTAAATACTCTTGCCCCAAATCCTAAACCGTTGTTTTGCTTTATTCTTGTAGGTCTACTATACGATGTACCAAATAAATATGTGGTTGGATAAGTGTTTGATGAAGAGTAATCATTACCATAGCTATATTTATCGCTAATAACTGAATATTTCAAATTCATTTCTGCACCGTATGATATTTGTAATCGATTGGAGCCTTTCCTCCATTCGTAACCAAAAACCATATCTAGATTTATTATGGCACGATCGAATTTATCCGTAACAAATCTATTATAATCTGCATCATCCCTTACCTGATAGCTATTTTGTTGTGAGTTTTGATATATCCCCAACCTAACCCGAATTGCATTTTGTGACGAAATGAAGTATTTCCCATATATTTGATTGTTGAATAATGATAAATTCAATTGATTGTCACCACTCAAGCTGAACATATTTCCCAAATATCTGAAAAACGGATTTGCCCCAATACCAATCGAAAAGTCACCTTTTTCGGGTAGAATAACATTTTCCTTATTGTCTTTTAGGGTATTATCCCCTTGAGCAAGACCAAAGACTGAGAATATAAGACAAGCGATTAAGGTAGATATTTGTTTTTTCATCAGATAATGTATTAAATGGTTAAAAAATAAATGATTTCTGGGTGTCTAAAAGATGGATTTAATAAATTCTCCTAATGTCACAAGAATTTAATTTACTTTTTACATCCTTAAGTTCTATTAATTAAGGACAAATATAGTCATTTTCTTGTTTGGACCTTTTTTCTGGTTTCGCCTTACAATTTATTTGCCCCCATTGTATCTGTTTGGTAGAATGCTTTTTATACACTTTTTGGCGTATCGTTGTTAGTTTATTATTTGTTATCGGATTACTGAGGTTAGAATTCGTGATAACACATAAATAAGTGGTATCGAAGTGAGTAACAGTTGCAATTCCATGCTTTGATTCAAGTTTTATGCTATCTATTTCTTCGTATAAGAAAAATTCTGATGATTCGAAGATAAAAAAATCTAACCACCAACTATCGGGACTTTCGAAATAAACCTCAAAAATCTTTGCGCCAGGAAAAGTTATATTGGCTTTTACAGCAATTGCTGGGAAAAGGAATAGAAGAAAAACAATCTTTTTCATGGCAGATAGATTTTTGTGTTCTTATTTGCATGCCACGTAGGCATGGTGGTATATCCTTTTTTAATATTCCTAATTCAATAGGTAAGATAAACAAAAGTTAACAATTAACTCAAAATTAGAGCCAAAATGTCATTTTTTTTCGTATTTCTTTAATATCTCAAAAATGCAGTTGTATAGTTTTTCGGCGGTATAATCCCACGAAAAAAGTTTTTTCCGTTTTTCAGACCTTGCTATTAGCCCCTGCCTTAGCTTTTCATCGGAGGCAACCAGCAACATGGCGCTAGCAATCGAATCAATGGAGAAGGGGTCGCAGTAGTAAGCGGCATCGCCAGCAACCTCTGGAATAGAGGTACGATTTGAGGCAATTATTGGTACATGGCAGTACATGGCTTCAACAAGCGGAATACCAAATCCCTCGAAGTAAGGGACATAAACCATTGCGTGGGCTGCACCAACAACCCTTCGAAGCTCATCAACCTGTAGCCGACCAGTAAAGACTACCGAATCCTTGTTTTTCAATGAGTTGTAGGCATCTGTTATGTCGGAGGTTTTGAACATTTTCTCACCAACAATGATGAGCGAGAACTTTTTTTCAAATCTTTCGCAGAACAGATCGAATGCGGCCAGAAGCCTTGCCACATTTTTCCTTGGGTTCAGGGCACCAACAAAAACGAAGTAAGGTTTTCCGGAAGCATACTTCGAAAGGGTTTCATATTTTTCAATTTCGTTCAGGGGCGAGAACCTAACGTTAGCCCCATTGTAAATAACCTGAATCTTTTCACTTGGAATTTTGAAGCTACTCGAGATATCGTTCTTTGAGTATTCGCTAACTGTTACAATCATATTTGCCTTTTGGGCATATTTTGAGAAGAAGTGGTTGTAGTATTTCCTTACGATGGGAGGAATTCCTTGGGGGTAGTGGTAAAAATTGATGTCGTGTATTACTGCAATGGAGGTTACCTTGGACTTAAGGGAGATATACCCATCGGTCGATAGGAACACATCGGGCTTCACCTTCTTAAGGAATCGATAAACCGACCACTCAAACCAGATGTACCATAGTACTGGATGACGGGCTTGTGGGTGAAGCACAACAGGAGTTACATTACTGGAGAAGATGAACTCTGGGTCGGGTTTCCTGTCAAACAGGAAAAAGAACTGATGTTCTGGATGGTTTCTTGTTATTCTGAGTAATGTTTCGTAGGTAAACCAACCGATACCTTCGAGCTTGTTCTTTATTAACGACCTTGTATTTACTGCTATTACCATCAAGTGGAATATTTAAAAACTCAAAGGTAAAACTTTACCATGAAAAGTTAAACTCTGGCAGCAAAGTAATCGATTTATTGTTAAGTTTGCTGCGCTTTCCTTTTGATTTTTGTTTAATAAAATCTGTCAATTGCACATATGCAAACCATTATTGAGTTGGATAAAATGGAGTTCTATGCCTTTCATGGTTGTTACCGCGAAGAGCAGGTGGTTGGAAACCAGTTCTTGGTGAATCTTAAGCTTGAGGTCGCCGATACTGATGCTGTTCACAGCGATAAGCTCAGCGATGCCTTGAACTACCAGAAAGCCTATGAGATTGTAAAGGTACAGATGAGCCTCCCCTCGCATCTGCTTGAGCATGTTTCTGGAAGGATTCTGGATGCTCTGTTCGAAGAGTTTCCTCAATTGATTTCAGCATCTGTAAAAGTTTCGAAGCTATTCCCTCCCATTGGAGGGAAGATGGAAAAGGTAAGTGTTGAGCTAACAAAAGCCCGATAGATGGGAACGGTTCGGTTTAAGTTTTGCCCCCACTGCACCAAGCTGTTCGATTGCTACTGCGAGTCGGACAGAAGGTGCTGGTGCTTCAACTTCGTACTACAACCTGATGTCCTTGAGCAGCTATTGGAGAGATACAATGGCTGTCTTTGTCCTGATTGTTTGAAAAAGTTGGAGGAAGAGGGAAAGAGTTTTTTTTATGGACTTTCAGGTGTTGATTAATTAATGCGGGCATTTTTAATTTGGAAAGTTATTTTTTTGTTGTAATTTTGCAATCCAAATAATTGGTCTCGTGGCCGAGTGGCTAGGCAGTGGTCTGCAAAACCACGTACAGCGGTTCGATTCCGCTCGAGACCTCGAAAAAACGTATGCTAAAAGGTGGTTGCATACGTTTTTTTATTTTTGAGCAGTTCAACTTTTGCAATAGGTTGGTTTATGCAGCGGTTATATCTACCCAAAAACGAATTTTCCGACTCCCTTATATAAAAAAATCATGTGTTTCATCATTTGCAAATTGCTTTTTGGCGGTCGATGCTTGTCGTATGTCGATGACAAGAACAATTCTTAAAAATCTGTATTAACTTTACGTAAGGTTTTCGTGCAATTACTTCGATTACTTTCAGCTTTTTCAATTTATAGTTAAACTACTATTAACAAAAACAAACTAATTATGAAAACACAAGGATGGATGAGACTAGCTCTTTATGCTTTAGTTGCAGGGATTATTTTTCAAGGCTGCTCGAAAGATGAATTTGTTGCTGAACCAAATTTAAATGATGATGGAGACGGAAAATCCTCATACACAGTTCGCCCCGATTTTGCAACTGTGGACGATAGACCAGCAGATGTAATAGCAAAATTCACAATCACTGATAATGATGCCCAGCCAGTAGAAATTGACAAATCTGTTGCAAAAGGGGCTAAGTATGCATTGGTAATCGGTATTTCTGATTATCAAGGTACATCCAATGATCTTCAATACTGCGACGACGATGCTATCGATTGGAAAAACCGTTTACAGGCTGAAGGCTATACTGTAAGTATATTGCTCGATTTGAATGCAACTAAAACAGCCATTGAGGCAGCCGTAAATACACTTGCAAGCCAGTCTGTTGCAGGCAACGAAATAGTTTTTGTCTATTCAGGTCATGGTAGCAAAGGTAGCATTGTAACATCAGACCTTTACTACATTGCTAGTTCTTGGTTTAAAACCAAGTTTCAAAGCGCTACAAGCACCAAAATGGTATTTAGTTTTGACGCTTGCCAGATAGGTGCAATGGCTACCGACCTTAATGCAAATGGAAGGGTTATTGCAGTTGCTTCAGACACAAAACTATATTCGTACGATGGCGACGCTACCATGCAAAACGGCGTGTTTACTTTTTACCAAATGAAAGGGTTCGATCAGATGGGCTTCATCTATGCTGAAGCCGATTTCCAGTATGCTTGTGATCAATTTAAGATTTGGGCAAATAACAAAAGACCTAAGTTAAGGGTTGCTCCTTCATTCAAGGATTCATACGTTGGAGATTTAGATTTATAGACCTTAATTTTACTAAGCATTGCTTTGAGGCTGTCGTTTCATTCGACAGCCTTTTTTTATTGCCATCATGTTTGTTTGTTGTTTGATTAAAAAAGGTTACCTTTATGCTAAGGTTTAATGCAAACAAAGTCAACTAGTATTAACACATAATGTACTTGTCATGAAAACACTGAAAAGAATATTCTTTTATGTTATTATTCCTCTAGTAGCAATTATTTTTATAGTAATAATCTACATATCAATAGTTTTTGGAAAGATGGAATTTGAAGATAATTTCCTTGTTGAATCCGACTACACGCTCTACTACCCCGATTCATATGAAACAGCGCGGGATAGCATTAGGATTTTTTCTGGCAGAATTGCAGAGAAGTTTAAGGGAGTGAGCTACCATGAGATACCTGTAATTTCAGACATTGATAACGATTTAACAGTTGGAGTCTGTTATATCCCTGCTCAAAATGAAAGCACTAACCTGCTGATCATTAGTTCAGGTGTTCATGGGGTGGAAGGTTATGTAGGTCATGCAGCGCAAATGTTCTTTGTCGATAGGTACCTAACCGATGACCTAGTTAAGAATACAGGTATTCTCCTCATTCATAGCGTCAATCCATTCGGTTTTAAGCATGGTAGAAGGGTAACTGAAAACAATGTTGATATCAATAGGAACAGTTCATTGTCGGACCAATTGTACACAACAATCAATGAGGACTATCCAAAGGTTTACAACCTTATCAACCCCAAGGGTAGGGTTAGTACCAGCTCGCTTGATAATCGATTCTTCTTCCTGAAAGCAGTCAACGAAATTCGAAAAGCCTCATTGCCAGTCCTTCGACAAGCTGTGTTGCAGGGTCAATACCAGTTCCCCGAGGGTTTGTACTTTGGGGGAGATAAGAAGGAGCCACAAATCGATTCTCTTAGACCCATTATTGAGCAAGTGGCGTTACCCTATCAGAAGATTATGGTGATTGATTTTCATACCGGATATGGTGAGCGCGGAAAGCTTCACCTTTTCCCCAACCCACTTGAGGGCGAAAAGAGGGCTAAGCTAGAGGCTCTTTACGAAGGGTTTCAAATTGATTGGGGCGATAGCGACGATTTTTACACCATAACAGGTGATTTTTCTGGCTTTATTGGGGATATTGTTGGGGATAAAGAGTTCTATCCAATGGTTTTCGAGTATGGAACGCTAAATAGCCAAACAACACTGGGTTCCATGAAATCAATTCATGTAATGATTATGGAGAATCAAGGACAACACTATGGTTTCGCATCAAGAAATGACTCTATAAAAGTGAAGAGAAACCTTTATGAAATGTATTACTCCTCATCTGTTAACTGGCAGAATTATATCCTCGATCAAACAAATCATGTTTTTTCAACTGTTATTCCACGTTTTGGTAATTTTCAGAACTAGGCGGAGTTGAGTTTTTTTGATTTGTTTAAAATTGCATCCAAAATTTGTGTTTATTATTTTTTTTAAAAAAATAAACAATATTTATTTTGAATTGTTTGTTAAACAAAAATATTAAACATTTTTACAATCATACCTATGAAACGTAATTTACTAAGAAAGAAAACAGAATTGTTTGGAGTAATACTATTTAGCTTTTTTTCGGCATCATTATTCGGGCAGAACTCTGGTACAATACAGGGACGGGTTTTCAATAAGCAGAATAACGAACCAATACCCTTTGCAAACATTGTAGTATGGGGAACAAACATTGGTTCCACATCCGACTTCGATGGAAACTTCATTTTTGCTAGCCTTTCCCCTGGTTTTGTTGAGTTAAGGGTTTCGGCTGTTGGCTTTAAACCTTATGTTTCTGAGGCCATTATGGTAACGAATGCCCGAACAGCTTTCATTGATATTGAGATGGAAGAAACACCTTTCGAACTTGAAGGAGTGGTAGTTAAGGCAAGCCCTTTCCGTAGAAGCGATGAGAGCCCCGTTTCCTTGCAGCGAATAGGAATTGCTGAGATCGAAAAGAATCCTGGAGGTAACAGGGATATTAGCCGTGTGATTCAATCTTTACCGGGGGTTGCTTCAACCCCAGCTTACCGAAATGATGTGATTGTTCGTGGTGGAGGTCCTAGCGAGAATCGATTCTACCTCGATGGGGTTGAGATTCCCAACCTTAACCACTTTGCTACGCAAGGTGCATCGGGCGGGCCTGTTGGTATCATCAATGCCGACTTCATTCGTGAGGCAAATTTCTACTCCGGAGCTTTTCCCGCTTCAAGAGGCAACTCCCTGAGCTCTGTCCTCGATTTCAGACAAATAGATGGTAATAGCGAGAGGATGAAGTATAGAGGAGCTGTTGGTGCAAGCGATTTGGCTCTAACTCTCGACGGGCCAATCTCTGACAATACAACCTTTATCCTTTCGGCTCGCCGGTCGTACCTTCAGTTTCTTTTTAGCGCCATTGGCCTCCCTTTCCTTCCAACCTATAACGATTTTCAACTTAAAACCCGCACCAGAATCGACGAGAGGAACGAAATTACCTTTGTTGGAATTGGAGCTATTGACCAGTTTACGCTAAATACCGGCCTTGAAAATCCTACCCCAGATCAGAGGTATATTCTTAGCTACGTGCCAGTTAATACTCAGTGGACTTATACGAATGGCCTTGTTTACAAGCATTTCCGTGAGAAAAGCTTTGACACTTGGGTGTTAAGTCGAAATATGCTGAATAACAGGCAGTACAAGTATCGTGATAACAATGAGAACGACATGAAACTACTCGATTATACTTCTCAGGAATCGGAGAATAAGTTTAGATACGAGCACGATAGACGTTTCAACAACGGTATGAAGATAAATACTGGTGGAGGCATAGAGTATGCTAGATATACTAATCAAACCTATCGAGCTTTCTTTGCAGATGGGAGTATCCAACCAATTGAGTATGACACCAAGCTTAGGCTCTTCAAGTGGAGCATTTTTGGACAGCTAAGCCAAAGTTACCTTCAGGAGCGTTTAAGGCTATCGTTAGGCTTACGAGCCGATGCTAATAGCTACTCGTCACACATGAGCAACCTTATTAATCAGGTTAGCCCAAGGTTTTCAGCTTCTTACGAATTAAGACCCGATTTATATACGAACTTCAATGTGGGCAGGTATCATCAGATTCCTCCCTACACAATGCTCGGATTTGCCGATGCAAATGGAATGTTAATAAATAAAACCAATAATCTTCGTTACGTTGTTTCAGATCATCTGGTTGGAGGGTTTGAATGGATTCCTAGCCAGAATAGTCGAGTGTCGCTCGAAGGCTTCTACAAGCTA
>CAYZSD010000042.1:0-22853 GCA_964481075.1 uncultured Rikenellaceae bacterium
TGCATGCCATTATAGTCTGCAATGTCAGCAGGTTCCCAGCGGCTAGCAATGTGGAAATCGGCAGCACTGTTGGTTCCAATACCGTTGGTATTCTCACCGCTATCCCAATGAATCCACTCGCCTTTCTGGTCGAAAGTAACTGGAACATCACTTTTTACAGCGCTTAGTTGTGTTGCATCCATCTTTTTTGCAGATGCATTGAACCTCTTTACATCCAGTTGGGCGAAGCCAAAGGATGAAAACAGTAGGCTAACCACTAGCCCAAGTGAAACGAAACGTAGGTTTTTTCTCATAGTTAAATTGTTTTGGTTAGAAAAAAAAGAAATTTTAGTAAAAATAAAAAGGTATTAACAAATTCAAAAAAGTGTTCTAGCAAAAATTGTTCCAAAATTTTGTTACCATGCCTTGAGTTTGAACATCGTGAACTAGCAAAAATCCTAAATTGATGTGTTGTAGTTGATTAGGATTTTTTTGCTTTCTTTTTGTACATCTGCAAGACAGACAATTAGTTAGACTTTAAAAATTATTTTAAAAAACTTAGCAAAGGTAGATAACCAATATTTATTATCCAAATAAAACCTGACTTTTTATTGTTTTTTTTCAGAAATCGTTGGACGGTTAGCAAGTTTCAGATTATTAGTTAGATAAAAAAGAATGATTTTCATCACTGTTTTCTTTCCAAGAACTTGTTGAGCTCATCAACCGAAGCCGAGAAGGTGAAAACATCGTTTATTTGGTAGAATCTGTTCTTATCGACAACATAATCGTAGCCAAATTTTGCTATTTCTAGTTTCGATTCTTCGTAGGTTAAGGTTTTGAGAATACCAGAGAGTTGGGCAACCGTTACGCAATCTCCCTTTAGAATCTGCTTAATTGTTGTTATCTTGGTGTCTTCGAAGGTCTTCGACTTAATTGAAGAAAGAGCCCTCTCATAATCGGATTGGGACATTGAACCTTGGCAACCACTCTTTACTGGTGCTGACTCTTGGGCTTCCATAGGTCTGGGTTGTGGGTGATGTCGGTTAGGTTTATCCTCACTGGCAGTACCAGTTACTTTTAGCCCTGTTTGTGACGATGTTGTGGTTACATTCGTTGAAAAGGAGATGGACTCGGAAGCTGAGTCTTCACCCTCAACCTTCATCGAGATTCCCATTGCGGCATCACTTCCGCTAATACTCATTGAAACGCTTGTTCCTGTTGGCTCCGGCTTGCGACCACTCTCCTGGACTGACATGGAGATTGAAGCACTCCCCGTGTTACTCTGCTGCCCGCTTATAGAAGCTTGAGCTTCCTGTTTGGGCTGAGGATCGGGAGATACTTTCATCTGTGCAGATGTCTTCGTCTCAGGTGTGTAAGGCGAATCGCCAAAATAGCGAATTACAAACTCACCCTTACGGTTGGTTGTAATAGTAAATGTGTACTTTGTACCCTCTTCAACCATAACATTTTGGGTAAGCATCCCCAGGGAAGATTTCTGAAAACGAATAGCAATTCGGTAGTTGCCTGGATTGAGGTCGTGCGACTTCACATTTGTGGCAGGTTCTTCGTTAACCCTTTCTCCATTGATTTGCATTACAAAGGGTTCGTCGAAATCGGTGAAAACAACAATAACCGATTTTTGAGCAAATGCAGCAGAGGCAAAAGCAAAAAATGATACGATTACTAAAAAAAAGTTTCTCATTTGGTTTAGGTTTTGATTTTGGTTAAAAAATTAACGCAAGATGTTACAAAATTCGAGCCAAAAAGAATGCGTAGGGCTTTGACTAAAATTTTTGCAAACTTACTAAATGATTTCTTTTGTTAGATAGTATCAGTTCAAATGCTAGTGGCTAAAATCTACAGTTTTTAGTACAAAATGGGGAATCGTTGGGGATTTACCTCGTTCATCAGGCTATAAACTGTCTCAAAAACATCCTCAGCATTGGGATTAGAGAAGTAATCGCCATCGGTTGAATAGGCAGGTCGGTGCTCCTTAGCAGTAATCGTACGGGGTTGAGAGTCGAGAAGATTGAAAGTATCCCTCTCCTCGAGTACCTTCTGCATCATGAATGCAGTAGCACCACCGGGAACGTCCTCGTCGAAGAAAACAACACGGTTCGTTTTTCTTAACGATTCTTTTATTGTATTGTTTATATCGAAAGGAAGAAGCGTTTGTACATCAATTAGTTCAACCGAGATGCCGAATTCTGCTAGCTGTTCAACTGCTTCCTGTGCAATGCGGACACAGCTTCCATAAGTTACTAGCGTTACATCAGTACCTTGGCGAAGTATTTCTGGGACTCCTAGAGGTACCCTGAAGAACCCCACATTTAGAGGCAATCTTTCCTTCAACCTGTAACCATTAAGTGGTTCAATCACAAGTGCAGGGTCATCGGCCTCAAGCAGGGTGTTATACATACCGGCAGCTTGGGTCATATTGCGTGGAACGCAAACGTATATTCCTCTGATAGAATTTATTACCATGCTTAGTGGGGAACCAGAATGCCATACTCCTTCCAATCGATGGCCACGGGTTGAGATGATTACAGGTGCCATTTGACCCCCTTTAGTTCTCCACCGGAGCGTGGCAAGATCATCGCTCATGGTTTGAAGGGCGTATAGAAGGTAATCGAAGTACTGTATCTCTGTTATTGGGCGAAAACCCCTTAGTGCAGCTCCTATACCTTGTCCCAGAATAGTATTCTCACGAATACCTGCGTCGGAGATTCTAATCTCTCCATACTTCTGCTGGAGTCCCTCATACGACTGGTTAACACCACCAATTTTGCCCACATCCTCGCCAAAGGCGATGAGTAATGGATTGTTAGAGAACTGAACATCCCAGTTGTCGCGAAGAACCTCCCTGCCGCTAACGGTCGGTGAGTTATCATTATACATAGCAGGGACAGCCTGAACATTTAAAGCTGACCGTTCTGTTTCGCAGTAAAGGTGAGAACTGTACAAGTCGCTGCCAATCTGATAGTTTCTTTCCATCCATGATGTGAGGTCGGCTTGTAATGGTTTTCTTATGGTACAATCGGAGCAAACATGACGAAGGATTCGTTTTGCACTACTCATGTTGTCCTTCCTTATAGGATTAGGGATTTTGCGGAGTTCTTCAGTTATCAAACCTACTTTATCGATGTGCTCACGTTTGCATACGCATGATCGGTTATCGATTATCTTTACCAAAGCATCCCTTTCTGCCCGAATAGGATCGGAAACTTTTTTCCACGCCTGATTTTTTGCCTCCTTGGCATCGTTAATTGCTTTTTTCTCGATTTCTTCAATTTCAATACTTGAAGCATGACCGTTCTCGATTATCCAATTCTTAAAGCGCAAATTACAGTCGAATTCCTTTTCCCATTCTAGACGCTCAGGGCTCTTATACCTTTCATGAGATCCAGAAGTTGAGTGTCCCTGAGGTTGGGTTATTTCGGTTACATGGAATAGAACAGGTACATGGTCTGTTCTACAGATATCAATCCCTTTTTCAAATGTTTCAATAAGCGATGGATAATCCCATCCTTTAACTTTAAATATGTGCATTCCGTTTTTGTCCCCCTTCTTCTTCTCAAACCCTGACACAATATCGGAGATGCTTTCTTTGGCCGTTTGGTAGCTTTTAGGTACAGAGATTCCATACCCATCGTCGTAAACTGTAACAGCCATTGGAACGCCAAGTACGGCAGCAGCATTGAGGGTTTCGAAGAAATGGCCTTCGGAAGTGCTAGCATCGCCAATAGTACCAAAAGCAACCTCATTGCCTTGTTTTGAGAAGTTGGCGAATCGATGTAACTCCTTATTGTTTCTGAAAAGCTTCGATGCCCATGCAAGGCCAAGCAATCTGGGCATTTGCCCAGCAGTGGGTGATATATCAGCCGAGGAGTTTTTTATCTCGGTTAGCACTTTCCATGTTCCATCGGGGTTGATATTCTGAGTGCTAAAATGGTTGTTAAACGAACGACCTGCATTACCAGGGTTAAGTTTGGTATCGGTTTGCCCATAGAGCTGTGCAAAAAACTCCTCAGCGGTAAAAAGACCTGCCGCCATCATAAAGGTTTGATCGCGATAGTAGCCTGAGCGCCAGTCGCCGTTTTGAAAGAATTTTGCCAAAGCTATCTGGGTAAGCTCCTTGCCATCGCCAAAAATTCCAAATTTTGCCTTGCCAGTGAGCACTTCTCGTCGTCCCATAATACTTATTTCGCGACTTAGCACTGCCAGGTAGTAGTCGTTAAGAACCTCCTGCTTATCAAAACCTCTTGTTTTTATCTTGTTCATCGTATGTATTTTTCTAGTATTAACAAAAAACTTTTAAGATGGTTTAATATGAAATGATTTCACGAAGTTAATAGTAATGTCCAAACAATGTTGATAAAAATTCAAACCATCGTAGAAAAATTTCGGAAGTTAATGGTAATATTGTGGTTTATTTGAAAGCAAGCATGTTAATAAACAGGACTTTATAGATGCTAAAGGATTACCTAAATACCTTACAGGAACTTACAAACCAAGGTGACGCCAGGGAAGAAAGCTATTATATTCATCTTGATTGCTTGATTAGGCGTTTTTCGAATGAAAACAATAATAAAAAGGTAGAGATTACCATTTTACCAAAAAAAACCGAAGCAGGAAATCCTGATTTTCGGATATGGGATGGTAAGAACCATATAACTGGATACATAGAAGCCAAGGACCCTTCAATAACTAATCTTGATAGGGTAGAAGAATCAGATCAGCTGAAAAGATACAGGGGAACGTTTCCAAATGTCATTCTTACAAATTTCTATGAGTTTAGGCTTTATCGTGATGGTGAACTAGTTAAGAGGGCTACTATTGGAAGGCATGTTCTTGCTAAAAAACTCAAAACCGCTCCACCTGTTGAGAATGAAACAGATTTCAAAGAATTATTTGATACTTTTTTTTCTTTTTCGCTTCCCCATATACGCAATGCGAAGAGTTTGGCCACAGAGTTAGCAAAGCGTACCCGTTTTTTGCGCGATGAGGTGGTAAGCATTGAAATTGCAGAATCAACATCTTCTGCGAGCATTATAGAGAGCAGGGGGAAAAAGGCATTACTAGGTTTTTTCGAAGCCTTCAAGAAGTACTTAATTAATACTTTAACTGAAAAGTCGTTTGCCGATTTATACTCTCAAACAATAACATACGGTCTATTTGCGGCCCGAACTCGATCTAACAGCCAGTCTAATGGTCAGGCAAGCCCATTCAATCGTGAGCTTGCGTTCAAATATATTCCCAACACAATTGGTATTCTGCGCGATGTTTTTCGCTTCATCTCTCTGGAGGATTCACCAAAATCGCTGCAAATAATTGTTGACGACATAGCAGAGGTTCTTAATGTAACCGATGTAAATACAATTTTGCAAGAGTACTATCGCGAGGGCAAGGGGAATGACCCAATCATCCATTTCTATGAGACTTTTCTCACTGCTTACGACCCAACAGTACGCGAAAAGCGAGGGGTTTACTATACCCCTGAACCAGTTGTGGGGTATATCGTTCGTGCTGTTAACAGTATTCTAAAGGAAGGTCTATGTGTTTCCGATGGTCTTGCCGATGAGAGCGTTACGTTACTTGACCCTGCTGGAGGAACACTTACTTTCCCCGCTGAAGCGATTAAAGTAGCGGTTAGGGAGTTTTCAGAAAAGTATGGTTCAGGAGGTGTTACAAAACTTATTAAAAATCAAATACTCAAGAATTTTTACGCCTTCGAACTAATGATGGCACCCTATGCCATTGGTCATCTTAAAATGAGTTTCCTCCTCGAAGAAATGGGGTATAGGTTGAGTGACGATGAACGCTTCCAGCTTTACCTCACAAATACTATGGAGATGGAGGATCTAGAGCAGATTCAAATACCTGGACTAAGTTCGTTGAGCGAAGAGAGCCACTTGGCTGGTATAATCAAGAAAGAGCAACCCATTCTGGTTATAATGGGAAATCCACCATACAGTGGGCATTCAGCAAATCAAAATCAATGGACGGAGAGATTGCTTAAGGAAAATATCGACGGAGCACAAAGTTACTATATGGCTGATGGAAAGCCACTGGGCGAAAAGAATCCAAAATGGTTGCAGGACGACTACATCAAATTCCTCCGGTTTGCCCAGTGGAAGATTCACAAGGCAGGTTCGGGTATTGTTGGAATGATTACCAACCACAGCTACCTCGATAATCCAACATTCCGAGGGATGCGCCAAAGTATGATGAACACCTTTAACGAAATATTCATCCTCGATCTTCACGGTAACAGCTTGAAAAAGGAAACCTGCCCCGATGGAAGCAAGGATGAGAACGTATTTGATATAAGGCAAGGTACTGCTATAGCTATTTTCGTTAAGCAGAAAGGTAAAAAAGGGTGCAAGGTTCATCATGCCGACCTCTTTGGATTACGAGGTACAAAGTATAATTGGCTTGATTCTAATGATTTTAAGCAAAAAAACTACCAACTGATTAAACCTGAGTCGCCCTACTATTTTTTTACTCCAAGGCAAACCGAACACATTAAGGGTTACCTTGAGTGGAAACGAATTGGTGATATTTTCCCTGTGAACAGCGTAGGAATTGTAACCTCACGTGACGAGTTTGTTATTGATTTCGATAGAAAAAAACTTGAGCACCGAATTAGGCAGCTAACCCACAAGGGGCAAAGCGATGAGATTATTGCCGAGGCATACAGTTTAAGAGATAAACAGAACTGGAAACTTTCAGAAACACGAAAGGAAATACTTAGCATCAACGATATTAACGAACACATAAAAGAAGTCCTTTACCGACCTTTCGAGAAGAGGTTTATTTTCTACCACGAGTCGCTGGTAGAAAGAACAAGAAGAGAGGTTATGCGCCACATGTTGAAGGATAATATTGGCATTGTGGTATCAAGGCAAACCCAATCAGTTTTTAAACATGCCTTTGTAACTAATTGCATTATTGAGTTTAATCTGACTGGTATTGCAGGTAGGTATGGTAGTGGATATATTTTCCCATTATATTTATACAAGGAACAAGCAAGAAAGAGAATACCGCTTCAATCAATGCTTTTATTTGAGCCAGAAGTTAAGTACGATACTAAAAATCGAACACCGAACATCGACCCAAAACTGTACCAAACTCTCAATAAAACATACGATAAAAAGCTTTCCCCCGAGGATATTCTTTACTATGTTTATGGAATACTCTACAGCAACACCTTCCGTACCAAGTATGCTGAATTTCTGAAGATTGACTTTCCAAGAGTTCCATTCACAAGAAGTTACAGGGTGTTTGCTAAGATTGCTGACATGGGTAAAACGCTAGTTGAACTCCATTTGGTGAATGAAAAGTGCTACCTTCTAAAAGAAACAATTTCAAAGTATTTCAGTGATACTTCAGACAGAATTGAAAATGTTTCATATAACGAGAGCGAAAAAAGAGTTTACATCAACCCCGGAAGTTTTTTTACAAATGTTACGCCCGAAGTATGGAATTACAGGATTGGTGGCTATCAGGCACTTAAAAAGTTTCTCGAGGATTTGCGAAAAGCAAACAGAGAAATGGATGATTCCAAGTATTTCACTTATGTTATTTCTGTAATACACCATACAATTCAAACCCAAAAGCAATTGGATGAGGTTTTTCCTCAAGTTGAAGATGACCTGATAGAAAATTTATAAACCGTTGTACCATGAATTTCCTTTTACTTTTTGTTTTCACAATAGCTCTACTATTGATTGCACTAGTCCTTTTTGGCGTTAAAATTCTATTCCATAAAACCCATCGTTTCCCTGAAACATCGGCAGGTCATAGTAAGGAAATGAGAAAGAGGGGGATAGGTTGCCCTCGCCACGAGGAAACAAAGCTTTGGGCAGATAAACGATCAACTCCAAACTGCTCAACTTGCTATGAGCATTCGCGGGAGTAGTGAACCAATTGAAGTTTAAATTGTTTACCTTCCTAAAGAATAAAGGATATGTTTTTTCAACTACTTATTACATTAGTATTATTTTTATTGATTGTAGGAATACTCTTCTTTGCTTTCACCTTCAAAAGAGACCGGGTAGTGGGGTGTTCAACCAGGTCGAAGCAAAGTGAAAGGGGGTGTGGTTGTGGAAGCGGATACTGCACCAACGAGTCTAGTTAGATGGCTTGCTGACAATCATTTCCTTCATACCTTGCGTCATCCACACTTGATATTCGCCTAGCTCATCGGAGTAAACAAGGTAGGCATGAACACTGGGGTGCTCTGAGAGCCAATTTATTGTGGGTTTTAACCCCATTACCATGAAAGCCGTGGCAAGGGCATCGGCGCGGGCTGCAGTGCTGTCGACAACGGTTGCGCTTAGAAGCGAATGTGTTACCGGATACCCGGTGAAAGGATCGATGGTATGGCTATACTTAATTCCATCTTTCACAAAAAATTTTCGATAGTTTCCCGAGGTTACCAACGATTGGTTTGTTAAACCTATGACCACTTGGAGGTTATCGCCAGATATAGCGTTGTCTTCAGGCTTGTCAATTCCTACCAACCATGAGCCGTTTCGGGGACTATTACCCGAAGCTCTAATCTCTCCTCCAACCTCAATCAGGTAGTCATTCACTCCCATAGAACGGAAGAACTCTGCAATGACATCAACCGTGAACCCTTGAGCAATTGCATTAACATCAATTGATAATTCGGGCGATTTCTTCGAGAGGTATAGCCCATTAAGTTCAATCATATTGCTTCCCATGGAGCTAAGTAGCCGTTGAATGGTCATTTCATCGGGTATCCCTCCCTCTTTAGCATAGAACCCCCAAGCTTTTACCAGAGGGGCAATGGTGATATCGAACGACCCATGGGTTTCGTTTGAAATACTTAGTGAAAGATAAACAACCCTGGCCAATAGTGAGTCAACTTCCATGCCAAATTCACTCTGGTTGAATGCATTGATTACTGAACTGTCTCGGTAAAGCGACATTGAACTGTCGATTTTCTCAAGAATCTCATTGATGGGAGTTGAAAAATCACGGTATAGTGAATCGAAGTAAGTAATACTATATGTAGTGCCTTGCGTGAAACCATTCAGCTTGATGTAATCTTTTTTGGAAGGGGTTTGGCAGCCAAAAACCACGAATAGTGGCAAAACGAGACCTATAAGTGTTTTTTTGTTAATCATAAGAAATCACAAATATCTCTTCTTCAGGTTTTTTCATAAGATACTGCTCTCTGGCAAACTTTTCAAGATTCTCGTTGTTTGTTCTCAGCTCATTCAATCTATTGCGGTCATTTTCAATCTTTTCAATGTAGTATTGCTTCTCAGCCTCTAGGTTTTTTATCCTTCTATATTCAGCAAGAACATTCAACCAGTTGCTACTGTCGAAAAGTAACATCCATAGAATAAAAATAATTATAGTGAGAACATATTTGTTCCTCAGCCATGGGTAAACTACTTTCCAAAACGATGCAAGCGACATAAATCTTTTCGTAAGAATAGTAAAAGTTAATAATCAATCATTTAGCCACCACTCATGAGATGAATAACCTGAACATTATCGCCACTTGAAATGAATGCACTTGGATATTCCTCTTTTTTAATCGACTTGCCGTTAACTTTAACTATCAGCATTTTGTAAGTGAATTTCTTGAGTTCAAGGAGTTCAGCAACCGAAATCTTATCATCTTTAATATCGATGGGTTCACTTACATTATTTAGCGTAATAATCATCTTAATCGTTTATCTGTTAACCGAGTAGAACTCTTTCAAATCACAAAATTAATACTTTCCTTGTTTAATTCATTTATCGAAGCTATATTTAACGTTTATTTGTTATATATTTATTTCGTGGTTAATTGCTCAGTTGGGCATAACTTTTGATAATTCAAAAAAGCTAATTGCTAACAAATGTTGTGAAGTGGAATGAATAAAAGGATGCTTTTTGTGCTGACAATTTTTATGCTTTTCTCTGTTTTTGATGTCGATGCAAATACCGAGGAGACAATAAAAGGAATTACAACTGCTTTTAGCAATGGCGATGCTAAGGCCCTGGCAAAGTACTTCAATCCGACCATTGAACTGGAGATCCTTAACGAAGAGAATATATATAGCAAAGCACAAACTGAACTCATTCTAAGGGATTTCTTCGCAAGAAACAAACCCATTTCCTTTAGGGTCAACCATCAAGGCTCAAAAGGTTTAACAAGTTTTGCTATAGGAATACTTGTTTCAGCAAAGGGAAGTTTTCGGGTTTCGATATTTATGAAATCCGACCAAAATAACCTCCTAATTCACCAGATTCGTATCGAAAGCGGCGAAGGTTAGAGTGATTGTCGTGCATTTCAGAAAGTTTTTCAAATGAATTTTATCCAACAACTTATTGATATTGCCATTGCCGAGGATATTGGCGATGGCGATCATTCTTCACTTTCGTGCATCCCTAAGGATGCAGAAGGAGCCGTTCAGCTTATGCTCAAGCAGAGTGCTGTGCTGGCTGGATGTGACATAGCAAAACAAATTTACCAAAGGATTGACCCCAATGTTCAGGTTCACTGCTACTTGAGCGATGGGCAGGTTGTTGAAAGAGGCGATATCGCCTTTAAGGCATCTGGATACATTCATACCCTCCTTCAAGCAGAACGGATTGTTCTGAATGTTATGCAAAGAATGAGCGGAATTGCTACTCAAACTCGTGAATACGTTGATAGAATTACAGGAACACGTGCAAGAATTTTGGATACCCGTAAAACCACCCCTGGAATGAGGGTGCTCGACAAGCTAGCCGTAAGAATTGGTGGTGGGTATAATCATAGGATGGGGCTTTATGATATGATTATGCTCAAGGATAATCACATTGATTTTGCCGGGGGTATTGTGCAGGCAATTAGAATGGCAAACCAGTACCTTTCAAACACTAATAGGCACCTCGACATTGAAGTTGAAACCCGAAACCTCGAGGATGTAAGAAAGGTTCTTGAAGTGGGGGGAGTGAAAAGGATTATGCTCGACAACTTTACTGTTGAGCAAACCCATCAGGCTGTTCGCCTGATTGATGGTAGGTTTGAGACAGAATCATCGGGAGGTATAACCCTTGAAACAATCCGTCAGTATGCCGAAACAGGTGTCGATTTCATTTCGGTTGGAGCGTTAACCCATCAGATTAGAAGCATCGACATGAATCTTAAGAAGATATAAGCCTTTAATTACATGCTCTGTTCCGAATTAATATGTATATTCGAATAAAGTATCTCTTTCGTTTATTAAGGTTGCAATTCCTTCTTGCAATTAGAAAAGCAAAGAGGGTTTCGTTTGTTGGTTTTCAGGGAGTTCCCGTTTATGACGTATTGCGATTCTTCTTGAAGGGAATTGTAAGGGGCAGCATAACCACTCGAGCGTCAGCCGTTGCCTTCGATTTTTTTGTTGCAATCTTTCCTTCCATTATTTTCCTTTTTACCCTAATCCCTTATATCCCAGTTGAAAACTTTCAGCAACAGCTCCTTGACCTTATCCAAGGAATAATCCCTGAGATAGCATTTGAACTTATTGAGTCAACCTTGGTTGAGGTAGTAACCCAAAAAAGCTGGGGACTACTTTCATTCGGATTTTTTGGAGCTATGTTTTTCTCACATAATGGCATTAGCGCCCTAATCGATGCGTTCAATGCAACATATCACACCATTGAAACCAGGAGTTTTGTTAATAAACACCTTGCTGCCTTTGTACTTACCCTTATTCTTCCTCTTCTTTTAACAATTGCTGTAGTATTCGTAATTTTTGGCCAGATGGTGCTAAACTTCCTTTTCGAAGAAAGTATTCTGAACCTTAGTATTACCTACTACCTCATTGTTCTGATGAGATGGCTAATTGTGATACTTCTTTTCTTCTTCTCAATCTCGTTCCTTTATTACCTTGCACCAGCAAAAAGGACAAAGTTTCGGTTCTTTTCTCCAGGATCGTTGATGGCAACACTTATGATTTTAGTTACATCGGTTGTCTTTTCTTACTATGTCAATAGTTTTGGTCAATACAATGCCCTTTATGGGTCAATTGGCAGCCTCCTTGCACTCATGTTTTGGATTTACTTTAATGCTATAGGTCTTATCGTTGGCTTTGAACTAAATGCCAGTATTTCTAGTGCATGTAACAGGTTTTCAATAACGTCACCAAGCATCAAAAATGAAGAAAGTTAGCTTAGCGCACATCCGCCATGAGTATAGCATGAGAACACTTAATGAGAAAGATATTCATAATAATCCTATTAAGCAGTTTCAGATATGGTTTGATGAAGCAATGGTTTCTAAGTGCCTTGAAACTAATGCGATGACTTTAGCAACATGCACTCCAGATGGAATGCCTTCTGCAAGAATTGTTTTACTCAAAGATATTAGCGATAAAGGTTTTACTTTTTTTACTAACTATCAAAGCAAGAAAGGAAAGCAGATTGCTCAAAACCCCTTTGGTGCACTAGTATTCTTTTGGCCCGAACTTGAAAGACAGGTTCGCATTGAAGGAACAATCGAGAAGACTCCTCGTCATGAGTCCGATCTCTACTTTTCTTCCCGTCCTAAGCTCAGTAAGCTAAGTGCATGCATATCACCACAGAGTGAAGTTATTGGTAGCCGTTTGGAAATAGAAGAATCTTTAAAGAAGATGGAGTCTGAGGTCTTTGAGCACAATCTCAAACGTCCCGATTTTTGGGGCGGATTTATCCTGAAACCGAGTTTGATTGAGTTCTGGCAGGGAAGACCGGGACGTTTGCACGATAGGATACAGTACATAAGAAGTGATAATCGCTCATGGTGTGTTCAAAGGTTAGCCCCGTAACCGATTTACTTGCTTTACCCCTTTTGTCCTTGGCTTTTCACCAAATTGTCTTTTTTGGAAGCGTGCGAATTCGTACAGTCAATGTAGCATATTCGAACACTTTTAAAACATGACAACTCTTTTTGTTTTGATTAAATATCAGACATATAGTGATATACGATTTTTGGCATGTAAAGTGTAAAAGAGTTGAAATAAATTCTATTAAAATGGATAGAGTAATTAAAAAGAAAAAATGGCCTTTAAAGAAAGTGCTTTGGGTATTAGGTGCAGCAGCATTCATTATTCTTATTGGTTATTACATCATTTTTGCCGATAAGAGTTCAAAACTTAATGTTGACATTGACAAGCTTACCATAGAAACAGTCGTTGAGGATTTGTACCGCGACTACATAACACAAATTGGTACAGTGGCTCCTGTTCAGACCGTTTTTCTCGATGCAACAGAGGGAGGAAGCAGGGTTGAGGAGATTCTTATAAAAGAGGGTAGCAAGGTGAAGCAGGGTGATGTTATTGTCCGTTTCAGCAATACTAGTCTGATACTTGATATATCGAACAACGAGGCAAACGTTTCCCGGACAACCAACGATCTTCGAAGCACACGCCTTCAGATGGAACGCCAAACCCTTGACACCAGAAGCCGTTTGCTCGATTTGAATTTCGAACTGAAAGAGCGCGAGCGCATGTTTAATAACTATAAGGTTCTTGTTCAGCAGAATCATATATCGAAGGAGGAGTTTGAGCGCTCGAAGGAAGCATTTGAGTTAACTAAGGAGCGTATCGAACTTTTCAGGGAAAGCTGGAAACAGGATTCGATTTTTAGGATAATTCAAATCAAAACCCTAGAGGAGGATGCCAACAGACTACAGAGGAATCTTTCCATTGTTCGCAAACGGCTTGATGCATTAGAATTTAAGGCACCTGTAACAGGCGAGTTGGCATCGTTGAACCTTGAAGTTGGACAAGTGATAGGCATAGGTACACGCATTGGTACAATCCATGTGCTCGATTCCTACATGCTGAAGGTTGATATCGATGAGCATTATATAGCAAGGATTTCAAAAGGATTGAAGGGAGAGTGTGAATTTTCGGGTCGCCTTTTCCCTGGACATATCAGTAAGATTTATCCAGAGGTAAGGAATGGCCGGTTTACCGTTGACATGATTTTCGATAGTGCTGTACCCGAAAATATTCGTATTGGTCAAACCTCTCGTATTCGACTTGAGCTGGGAGAGTCGCAAATGGCTATCCTGATTCCTCGTGGTGGATTCTATCAAAGTACAGGAGGGCAATGGATATACGTAGTTGACCCTTCGGGTAAGTATGCTACAAAAAGGCAGATTAGGATTAATCGACAGAACCCAAGACATTACGAGGTTGTAGATGGTTTAAGGCCAGGTGAGAGGGTGATAGTTTCGAGTTACGATAACTTTGGAAACGTTGATAAACTTTTACTAAAAAACTAGAGTGCACTAAAACTTGTTCAAGTTGATTTTTATAGGATTTTGTGACCCTTATAGTAACTAATGTAACTTTAATACTTTTTAAAAATGAACAATTATACCATTCAAACTAAGGAACTTGTGAAAGTGTTTCGTACCGAAGAAGTAGAAACCACAGCCTTAAACAAAGTGAACCTCGATGTAAAGCAAGGCGAGTTCCTGGCGATCATGGGGCCATCGGGTTGCGGGAAGTCAACCCTACTCAATATCCTTGGATTGCTCGATAACCCCTCAGATGGAGAACTATTCTTTAATGGGGTTGAGGTTTCAAAGTTCAAGGAGAAGCAGCGCACCAACATGCGAAAGGCAAACATTGGTTTTGTTTTCCAAAGTTTCAACCTTATCGATGAGCTTACCGTTTACGAAAACGTTGAACTCCCTCTTCTTTACATGAATGTACCTAGTTCTGAACGGAAAAGGAAAGTGGAGGCTGTTCTCGAGCGGATGAAGATAACGCATCGAAAGAAGCATTTCCCACAGCAACTTTCTGGAGGACAGCAGCAGAGGGTAGCTATTGCAAGGGCGGTTGTGGCAAACCCAAAGCTTATTCTTGCAGACGAGCCAACGGGTAACCTCGACTCGGCAAACGGAGAGGAAGTTATGAATTTACTTTCAGAACTGAACAGCGAGGGAACAACCATTGTAATGGTTACACACTCCCCCAGTGATGCCGAGAAAGCTCATAGAATAGTGCAACTTTTCGATGGTCATATTGTTACCGAAAATGTAAAGAAGCTTTTATAGTATAATTAATCTGAAACAGATAAGTAAATAATAAAGTAGATATCCATTGCTATAGATAACCTAATAATAAAAGCCATGAAAGAGATTTGCATACCAGTACCAAATTTTGGTGACGATCAGATAGCTGATGTTACTCTTACCGTGGGTGGGCAAAGGGTTAGCTACAGCTATCGAATAGAGTCATTCCCCTGGAATCTGGAAGGGACAGCAATCCACGAAAATCTTAGTGACCACGAACATGCTTCATTTGAACAGATAGCGATGCTAAGAAATACCCTTGCGAGCTACGACAAGGATTGGGAACTTATTCAGATTTTTACTCCCCGTAAAGGTGCCTCGCACATTCAGGTGTTATACCGTAAGAGAAACAAATTTTTTAATTGATTTTGCCATGTTTAGGATAGGTTTGGTTAGTTTATTTGGTGCAATGCTTTTACTAGCAATACCTTTAACCTCGTTTTCCAACAATGAAAAGCAAAAATTCACCAATAAAAACAATGAGACTGAAATTCAGCAACTTACTGAAAGCGTTGAGATGCTATCGGAGCAAGATATATTAGACAATAACACATTTTTCTTTTTTGGTGAAGAGGTTTTTGAGGATGAATTTATGTCGCCATACTTCGACCCTGAAGTTTATAGGGGTATTATTGATAAATCAACAATGGGAGTTTACTTTCTACTAATTTACCCAGCAGTATATTGGTTGAGCGAGGACTCGCTTCAAATAGTAGAAATACTTTAGGTTATGAAAAAGCTTTTTAATTTCATTTGCTCTGTTTTTTGTGTTGCCTATCCTTTACTGGGAAATTCACAGAAGGTATGGACTTTAGAGGAATGTATAAATCATGCTTTGCAGAATAATATTCAGCTAAAGCGAAGTGAGTTGCAGATTGAAAGTTCTCAGAAAGATTTAACACAGAGCACATTTGAAATGGCTCCTAACCTTTCGGGTTTCTTCAATCACCAGTATATCAATGGAACAACATTTAACCAGTACACATTGAGGTTCGAGAGCATTCAAAACCAAGGTGGTAGTTTGGGTTTGGTATCAGAACTAACAGTATTTGACGGACTTTACAACCTGAACAACAGATCTAGGTTGAAATACCAACTACAATCTCGAAAGGAAGATGCTGAAATACTGAAGAATAGTATCACAC
The DNA here is from genome assembly GCA_964481075.1 of uncultured Rikenellaceae bacterium. GTDB lineage: Bacteria > Bacteroidota > Bacteroidia > Bacteroidales > Tenuifilaceae > MWFE01. The sequence goes on from CAYZSD010000042.1 coordinate 16,183, forward strand.
TAAATGTGACGGCTGGGTTTCTTCAGGTAATGCTCGATGGTGAAAATGTAAAGTTCGTAAAAGCACAGTTTGAGTTATCAAATGAGCAGATGAAGAAAGCTGATGCTGAGATGGCTCTTGGAAGGATATCTCAAAGCGACTACCTCGCACTGCGTACTCAAAATATTAACCAAAAAGCACTCCTTACCAGTGCCGAGAATAGATTGAAATACTCAACAATTGAGCTAGCTCAGCTTCTTGAACTAGATTCACCCGAAGAGTTTAGGATTGAGATAACACCCATCCAGATGGATGATAGTCCTGTATCAATAAGTTTCAATCAACTTTTAGAGCAGATTATGCCAAACCGACCAGAGTATCGGAAAGCTGGGTATGATATAAAAGCTGCTCAGAAGGGTTTGAATATGGGGTACGGTCTATTAAGTCCTAGGTTTACAGTTGGTTACCAACTTGGGTCGGGTTACGACCAATCGGCATGGTTTATTACCCCAGATAGTGTTTTTATTCAGTATCCCTCATACACTTATCAGGATCAGATTCGCGATTATGTACAGCATCGGGTTTACTTTAGGGTTTCAATTCCAATTTTTCAACGTCTGTCGAACTACACGAGTATAAGTAAGGCAAAAATACAAGTTTTGGATGCAAAATACCAAATGGAACAAGTTGAAAAACAAGTTTATAGTGATGTCCAACGTGCTCATGCCGAAGCTAATGCTTCATGGGATAACTACGTTGCTTTCAAGGAATCGGTTGAAAGCTTTAGAGAATTGTACAATCAAACATCACAACGTTTTAATCTTGGCTTAGTTAGTGCTATCGATGTGGGGTTAGCACAAAATAATTTGGTAAAAGCTGAGGGGGAGTTACTACATGCAAAATACACATATATTCTCCGTGTAAAAATTCTTGACTTTTACAGGGGAACTCCTATCACCCTTTAAATTAGGGCGGTTTCTTCATAAGTTTAGTTTATGGTTTGTTGGTTGACCCCGGGGTGGTTCCTGGGGTCATTTTTTTCAAAATACTTCAAATTAACATTTTCTTAACATCAATCATATTGAATAAACAATATATTTGCCTAAAAAAATTAGCTTATGAAAAGAATTCAACTATCATTCAGCGTATTAGTGCTAAGCTTGGTAATCAGCGGCACGACTCTTTTTGGGCAAGTTTTTAATACAGGTCAAACCCTTAAGCCCAAAGCATTCTCTGTTGGTATTGAACCTGTAGTTTTAATCAATGGAGGAACTGACTTCATTTTATTCCTCCATGGTGGAATGGGCTTAACAAAAGGCATTGATTTTGGGATGAGGATTGGAGCCTTGGGCCCAAGCAACTATTTTGGTGCCGATGTGGAGTTTGCTATAGCCAAGCAAATGTCGGTTGCCTTTGGTGCACATCATTTCGGAGATTTTGTCCTCGATGGAATATTCAACATCACATTCCCTATACGTAAGGATGTTCGGATATTTACAGGCGGCGACCTTGATGTCGTTTTTGGAAACAAGACACAATTCCTGCTTTGGCTTCCAATTGGAGTTGAGATTGGGATTAAGAGCAACATGAGTTTTATTTTTGAAGCTGAGATAGGACTTACCAATAGCGCCTACCATCTTATCGGTGGTGGAGTGAACTTCTATTTCTAAAGTTTGATATTTTTCCCTCAGGTTTCAGGTTAATATTTCATGCAATTTTTTCATTGTTTTTCACTACTGACCGACTAAGTAATACAGATTTCTCGCTTCGCTCGAAATGACAGGCTGTAACGTTGTGAGAGGTGATGGGGTGATGTGGTGATGGCGGCGAAGCCGCCATCACCACATCACCCCATCACCAACCTTGACTTTCTGAAAGTCTTGTCATTTCGAGCGAAGCGAGACCTCGAAGATGCAGCGAAGCTAAATCTATTACATGATTATCATCATAAAAATTACTTGGTCGGACAGTAGTGATTGTTTTTGATAATTTATTGATGTATTCTTGGGTTATATTGAAGAATTGATTGGCATATATTTTGCTAAACCACCATTTTGGATTGGGTTCGAAAGGGAGCAGTTGTATTCCGTAGAATAGAAATTAAAGTCAATTACTCTGTTGCAAAAACATGGAAAAAGACATTGATTACTTTAAAATTCAGCATAATAAGATTTTTCCACAGGTGGGGAAAATTCTTATTGCCGAGCCTGGCTTGATGGATCAATACTTCAAACGGTCAATCATTCTGCTGGTTGAGCACAATCAGCAGGGTACGGTTGGCTTTGTTTTGAACAGGATGCTTGAATTGAAACTCGACGAACTTTTACCTGATTTTCCAAACTTTCCTGCTCTCATATCACTTGGTGGGCCAGTTAGCCCTAACAGCATTCATTTTATCCACACACTGGGGGGTATTATTCCCGACACAGTCAAGGTAGCTGACGGTTTGTACTGGGGTGGTGATTTTAATGCAATAAAAGTACTAATTCAAACCAAAAGGCTGACACCTCGTCAGGTTCGTTTTTTTGTGGGTTACTCGGGATGGGGTGAAAACCAACTTGATGACGAACTTAAGGAGGGTAGTTGGGTTGTTTCGGAGCTAGACCTGGTTCAGATTATGGCAGGGAAAGAAAACCTTTGGGCACGAACAGTCAAGCAGCTTGGCCCAAAATATAAACCCTGGACGATATACCCCGAAAATCCTTCCCTGAACTAGGTTGGGAAAGTTATAGTGTTAATTAGTTGAGAAATTTTTCTGCTAACCATTCCAAAGTAACGCTTGTGCCTAAGGCCTACAATCCACTTTATTCCCGTGATTGCATTTGTCAAGAATAGCTCATCTGCTTCAACAAGCATTTGAGGTTTAATTTGTTCTGAGTCGAAGACTTGATAGCCACAGCTTGGTGCATTTCTTATGACAAGTTCTCTCATAACTCCAGGAATGCACCCCTCACTTAGACCTGGGGTATAGACTTTGTTTCCAAAAACGAGGAATATGTTTGATGAAATTGCTTCAACAATTCGGTTTTGGTCGTTGATAAGAAGGCAATCGTCAATATTCGATTGAACTTTATGTAACCCAGCCATAATGTAAATAAGCGAGTTACAACTTTTTATAGATGATATTGAATTAATTGGTTTTCGAATGTCGGTAAAAATATCAACCACTAACCCTTTTTGGTTCAATGGGTAGTGTTTTTGTGGTAAAGGAGCTGCTTGAATGGCAATGCTGGTTTGGTTTGTTGTTGGCGTATAGAGCCCTCCTGCATTCCGGAAAACAGTAAGCCTAACCCTTGCGCTATCGAATATCCTATTCTTATTCAACAGGCGAGAGATTTCCTGAGCCATGAATGAGAGAGAGAAGTATGGCGGAGGCTCAAGTTGAAGTATTCGCATTGATTTAGAAATCCTAGTGAAATGAAGATCAAGATGCTTTCCCTCGGTTCCATAGGCATGAATGGTTTCGAAAAGTCCATCACCATAGGAAAAAGCCCTATTGGTAATAGGTATAGCAGGTTGGTCTTCCTGCACAAAATTTCCATTTAACCAGATGAAACTTTTCTTGTCCATAGAGAAGCAAAAGTAATCACTTCTAGCCCATTTTTTCAACGATTTCTTTTGCTTTGCTAAAAATTTCTGCTTGAATTTTTTTATGGGTAAGAACTTCTGGTATCTGGTCGAAAAGTTTAATCTCAGCAATTGCAGGGTCTGGAATAGTGTCGTACTCTGTCAATTCGGCAAAATATATTCTGCTTAGGCTTTTTTGCTCATCAATTTCAACGGTACAATCGAAAAGTGGTTTTATATTGAAGATTAAGGCACCAGTTTCTTCATAAAGTTCCCTTTTTGAAGCCTCATCGGGGGTTTCACCTTCTTCAACGTGCCCTCCAGGGAGTTCCCATGATTCCTTGTTAGCCTGACGAACCCATACCCACTTTTTGGTTTTTGAGCAACGAGTTAAAATAATAACAAAGTTATATTTCTGGTCTATATTGCTAATGTCATGGAAATGAATTCTAAAAGTAGTCATGAAAAACCAGGGTCTTATTCAATAAAACCATTTATGAAAGCATTAATAAGCTTGGGATTGATAAGCAAGGGGTAAACGAAACCAAATACTGCACCAGCGAAATGAGCACTGTGGTTGATATTGTCTGACGCTTTACGGCTCATGTAATGGGAGTAGATGAGATATAGAACTCCAAAAACGATGGCAGGAATTCGAATGACTCCCATAAGGTACAGGCTGTCGAGGGGTCGAAAAAAGATATTCATAAAAACCACAGCAGAAACCGCTCCTGACGCACCAACACCTTGATAGTAATAGTTGTTTTTATTTCGATTTAGGGTAGGAAGGCACGATATGATAACACCACCGAAGTAAAGCACAAAGAAATGGACGGATGCATTAGATATAAAATCATTGTATTTCAAGTAAATAAATAGTTTTTCGGTAGCCATCCCAAACGAGAAAAGAACCACCATGTTAACCAAAAGATGAATAAAATCGGCGTGTACAAATGCATGGGTTAAAATTCTATGCCATTGCTTACCCTTTATTACAAGGTAAGGACTTAGTAGCAAATAGTTCATTAGCCTCTCGTTGCTAAGAGCCAAAATTGATACTAGAGAGGTAATGGCAATAATCAGTATTGTCATTATCAGGTGTTTAATCAATGATTGTAAACTATTTTTTTGTATTTAGGATAACCAAAAAACAAATTATGAATTGATAATCAAAAAAGGTCAATGAATTATTTTAAAAATAAGTTCTCGAAGAAGTTCGCCTGCATCGGCAGAGTCGTTGTTTACACCCTTACCTCTCATGTCGTATTCACGAAGCATAGCAAAAATTTGAACGCATTTCACTGTGGAGTAAATTTTTGCTGCTCTTTTGTATTCTGAGAGGAAGAAGGGAGAAATACCCAGCTTAGTTGCAATGATATTTTCTGGACTATCTTTTAAAAAGTGGTAAGTGAAAATTCTATTGAATTGAGTATAAAGAGCAATGATTGTATCAGGAAGCCTGTTGTTTGATGGATTCCTTGAGAGATAGTCGGCAATGCGATTAGCCTTTAGAATATCGCGAACCCCAACTGCTTTTGCAAGTTCAAAGCGATTATAATCCTTACTTATCCCAATGTTTTGCTCAATATGCTCTGGAGTGATTTTTTTAGTATTGGGAGGAAGCATGATGATGAGCTTCTCGAGTTCGTTGGCAATCTTGCTTAAATCGTTGCCTAGGTGATCGTTAAGTAGTTCACTGGCAACAGGAGTTACTTCAATCCCTTTTCTTGCAAGGTAACCATTTATCCATGTTGGTATCTGGTTGTCGTATAGTCTTTTAGACTCCATAGCAAGGCCAATCTTTGCGGCTAAATCGAATGCCTTTTTGGCACCAGCACTAAGTTTTACCCCAGGGGCAAGTTTTAAGCAAATAACAAGAACGGTGCTATTTAGTGGAGACTTAAGGTATATTTGGATGTCCTCGATATTCTTGATATGTTGGGCTTCACGCACAATAATTACCTGATGGTTTGACATCATTGGAAATCGTCGGGATGCCTCAATAATTGAAGTGATAGAGGTATCTTTCCCATACATAATTATTTGGTTAAACGCTCTTTCTGTTTCACTTAGTACGTTATCACCAATATAGTCTGCAACAAGATCGATGTAGTAGGCTTCGTCTCCAGCTAAAAAGTAAACAGGTTTATATATTTTTTTCTTTAGCTCACTAATAATTTCTCCACAAAGAACCTGTGCATTTTTTTGTTTTGCCATGTTTCTGCCTAAGTTTTAGAAGCGGAGATGTTTCACCGATTGTCCATAGTTTTTTAGTTCTTTAAGCGATTCAATACCAATCATAATATGATCTTCTACGTACTGAGTGGTAACAAACTTATCGCTTTCGGAAGTTTTCACGCCTGATGAAATCATTGGTTGATCGGAGACTAAAAGAAGTGCCCCTGATGGTATTTCATTGGCAAATCCAACGGTAAAGATTGTTGCTGTTTCCATGTCGATTGCCATTGCTCGAATATTCCTGAGGTAATCTTTAAAATCGTTGTCATACTCCCAAACCCTGCGGTTCGTAGTAAGTACGGTTCCAGTCCAGTAGTCACGGTTGAAGTTACGGATGGTTGTAGAAACGGCTCGCTGAAGGTTAAATGCAGGAAGGGCAGGTACTTCGGGTGGTAGGTAGTCGTTCGATGTTCCTTCGTGCCTTATTGCAGCAATAGGAAGAATGAAGTCGCCAAGCTCGCTTTTCTTTTTTAACCCTCCACATTTCCCGAGAAATAGGACTGCTTTAGGCATAATTGCCGAAAGAAGATCCATAATTGTAGCAGCATTTGGGCTGCCCATACCAAAGTCAATCATGGTAATGCCATCGGCTGTAGCGCAGGGCATATTTGCGTACGGGTTGATAATCTTAGTGTTGTTATATGAAGCAAAGAAATCGAGGTAAAGCCTAAAGTTGGTTAGCAAAATATGAGTTCCAAAATCTTCAATCTTTTGACCTGTATAGCGCGGTAGCCAATTTTCAACAATTTCCTGTTTTGTTTTCATGATTTTTGATTTTTTTACAATCCCTTGTTATTAAAAGATATGTGTTGTTAATCAACAGTATAAGGAACGATAATGATTATTAATACCAGAAACCCTACGGAAGCAAAAATACATTTTTTTTC